>MGQQ01000139.1 GCA_001798855.1 Deltaproteobacteria bacterium RBG_16_49_23
ATGACCAGTTCCGAGCTGTTCTTTCTGTTCCACAAAGACAAGGCCTTTACCGGAAAAGGCCTCTTTAACTGTATCTGACTGGTGCCCCACTACGACAATGGATTTATCTGCCTCCAATTTTCTTGAGGCCTCCAAAACATAATAAAGAAGGGACTTACCTCCGACCTCATGCAGAACCTTTGCCTTTTCTGATTTCATCCTCGTCCCCTTGCCTGCTGCAAGGATTATGACAGCGTTTTTCAATCTGCATACCTCCCAAATTTGATTGCAAAGGATTATCTCACAGACCTTCTGGCAATTCAAGGGGTGGGAATAGGGAGAATCCATCCCTTGCAAAGCTGACCCGTTTCTGATTGTTTTATTTTATGAAAATGTGTTATCTTTCAGCATCTTGAAGACAGAGGCACAAACCCGAAAAGAACTGATTGATACAAAACTCAAGAGCGCCGGGTGGGATGTCAACAACCTTACTCAGGTGGCCACGGAGTTTGATATTGCCGTCCCATTGCCTGAGGGTGTGCATGAGCCACGGACCCCTTACGAAGGGCATCAATACAGCGATTATGTCCTTTTGGGAAGGGATGGAAGACCCCTGGCCGTTGTCGAGGCCAAAAAGACATCCAAGGATGCGGCCATAGGCCGGGAACAGGCAAAGCAATACTGCTTCAACATTCAAAGACAATCAGGCGGCAAACTCCCTTTCTGCTTTTACACCAATGGCCTTGAGATCTACTTCTGGGACCTGGACAACTACCCGCCCCGCAAGGTGGTCGGGTTCCCCTCAAGAGACGACCTGGAACGTTATCAATATATCAGAGAGCATAAAAAGCCCCTGGCCGACGAGCTTATAAATACAGCTATTGCCGGAAGAGACTATCAGATCCGCGCCATTCGCGCGGTCATGGAAGGGATCGAGAAGAGGCAGCGCAATTTCCTTCTGGTAATGGCTACGGGAACCGGCAAGACAAGGACCTGCATCGCCCTTGTTGACGCCCTCATGCGGGCAGGACATGCGGAGAGGATTCTCTTCCTTGTAGATCGGATTGCCTTACGGGAACAGGGGCTTGCTGCATTTAAGGAGCATCTCCCCAACGAACCGCGCTGGCCGAAGGAGGGCGAGAAGCTCATTGCCACGGACAGGCGCATCTATATCTCAACATATCCCACCATGCTGAACATTATCCGGGACCAGGAGAACTCCCTGTCTCCCCATTTTTTTGACCTCGTCGTTGTGGATGAAAGTCACCGCTCCATCTATAACACCTATGGAGAGGTTCTGGATTATTTCAAGGCGATCACCCTTGGACTGACTGCCACCCCGACGGACGTGATAGACCACAATACCTTCAAGCTCTTTAACTGTGACGACGGCGTTCCGACCTTTGCCTACACCTACGAAGAGGCGGTAAACAATATCCCGCCCTATCTCTGCAACTTTCAGGTGATGAAGATCCACACCAGGTTTCAGGATGAGGGGATCAGCAAGCGGACCATCTCCCTGGAAGACCAGAAAAGGCTGATTATGGAAGGTAAGGAGATTGAGGAGATCAACTTTGAGGGGACGCAGATTGAAAAGACGGTCATCAACAAAGGGACCAACGCCCTCATTGTAAAGGAGTTCATGGAGGAGTCGATCAAGGACCATAACGGCGTACTCCCAGGCAAGACCATCTTCTTCTGTTCCTCCATCTCCCATGCCCGCAGGATCGAGAAGATATTTGATTCCCTCTACCCTGAACATAAGGGGGAGCTTGCCAAGGTGCTGGTATCCGATGACCCAAGGGTTTACGGCAAGAGTGGCCTGCTGGCCCAGTTCACCGGCAACGATATGCCGCGCATTGCGTTGAGTGTGGACATGCTCGATACAGGCATAGATGTTCGGGAGGTCGTGAACCTGGTCTTTGCCAAGCCGGTCTATTCATACACCAAATTCTGGCAGATGATCGGACGCGGCACCCGTCTCCTGGAATCGGCGAAGATGAAGCCCTGGTGCACAGATAAAGACCGTTTCCTTATACTCGATTGCTGGGACAACTTTGAGTATTTCAAACTGAATCCAAAGGGGAAGGAAAATACCCAGCAGATCCCTTTGCCTGTGCGGTTTGTTGGGATCAGGTTGGACAAGATCGAAAAGGCGATGGATACCGGAAAGGTCGAGATCGCCCAAAAAGAGAGCGCCAGATTAAGACAGCAGATAAAAGAGCTTCCCCAAAACTCCGTGGTCATCCAGGATGCGGCCACGGATCTTCATAAGATCGAAGACGATAACTTCTGGGTAGGCCTGAATCACGAAAAGATCGAGTATCTGAGAAATAGCATCAAGCCGCTTTTCCGCACCGTGTCCCAGACTGATTTCAAGGCTATGCGTTTCCAGAAAGACCTCCTTGAGACCTCCCTGGCTAGGCTTGCCGATGAAAAGGGTAAATTTGAGACGCTGAAAGACAACGTGGTTGAGATTATCAGCGAACTCCCTCTGTCTGTGAATATTGTAGCCAAAGAAGAACCCCTCATCAGGCAGGCCCAGACCAATCACTTCTGGGCCAAGGCAACGGACGAGACCTTTGATGAGCTGGCGGAACGGCTTTCTCTTTTGATGAAATACCGCGACGGACAGGCCAACACTACGGGACCGGCCCAGTTTGATTTTGCCGACATGGTCAAGACCAAAGAGATGGTGGAGTTCGGGCCGGAGCATGAGGCTGTCAGCATCTCAAGGTACCGTGAAATGGTGGAGGCCCTTGTCAATAAACTGACCGAGAGCAATCCGATATTGCAGAAGATCAAAGAGGGGAGGGAGATCAGCGAGAAAGAGGCCAACGACCTGGCAGCCCTCCTCCACGATGAACATCCGCACATCACCGAAGAGCTTTTGCGGAATGTCTATAAGAACCGGAAGGCCAGGTTCATCCAGTTCATACGGCATATCTTAGGAATGGAGAGACTGGAATCCTTTCCTGAAAAGGTAGGCAGGGCCTTTGAGCAGTTTATTCAAGACCATTCCAATCTCAGCTTGCGGCAGTTGGACTTCCTGAACCTCCTGAAGGAATATATTATGGAACGGGAGAGCGTTCAAAAGAAAAACCTGATACAATCCCCCTTTACCCGCCTGCATCCCGAAGGCATCCGCGGGCTTTTTACCCCTTCGGTAATAAACGAAATAGTCGAACTGACAGAAAGGATGGCGGCATAATATGTTACAAAGCAACTCAGCTCTCAAAAGCAAGATAGATCAGCTCTGGGACAAGTTCTGGAGCGGCGGAATAGCCAATCCCCTCACAGCCATAGAGCAGATCACCTATCTCCTCTTCATGAAGAGGCTGGATGATCTCGACCTGAAAAAAAAGAGGGACGCCGAATTTACCGGCCTACCTTATAAATCCATATACGAAGGCAGATGGCTGCCCACCGGGATGTCCGATAATAAAGAGAACTATATCGACAAGGAGACCTTGCGCTGGAGCCAGTTTAAACGGAAGCAGGCAGAGGAGATGCTCAACCATGTCCAGATGAGGGTGTTCCCCTTTTTAAAGCAGCTCAACGGCGACGACTCCCCCTTTACCCATCACATGAAGAACGCCGTCTTCATCATCCCCAAGCCGTCCCTGCTGGTGGAGGCTATGTCCACCATTGAGGAAATATTTGCAGAGATTGAAAAGGATGCAAGCAAGGGCGGACAGGCCTTTCAGGACATCCAGGGAGATGTATACGAAATGCTCCTCTCCGAGATCGCCAGCGCCGGAAAGAACGGCCAGTTCAGGACCCCGCGCCATATCATCAAGCTGATTGCCGAACTGGTTGCGCCGCAGCTTGGGCACTCCATAGCAGACCCGGCCTGCGGCACCGGCGGCTTTTTGCTGGGGGCCTATCAGTATATGGTGACGCAGTTAGACAAGAACAGGAAGGATATCAAGCCCGACGAAGACGGCTTTATCCGCAACTCCGTCAGCAGTCTCCTGACAAAGGATGTGAGCGATATCATAAACAACAGCCTCTATGGTTATGATTTTGATGTCACTATGGTGCGCCTTGGCCTCATGAACCTGATGATGCACGGAGTGGACACGCCGCACATAGATTACAAGGATACCCTGAGCAAGGGTTTTAACGAACCTAACCGCTACAACATCATCATGGCCAACCCGCCCTTTACCGGCAGCATAGACAAGGGCGATATCAATGAGTCCTTCAAATTAGACACTACCAAAACCGAACTGCTCTTTGTGGAGAGCATCTATAACATGCTTAAGATGGGAGGGACCGCCGGGGTGATCGTCCCTCAGGGGGTGCTGTTCGGCAGTGGAAAGGCCTTTGTGGAGGCCCGGAAGATACTTATTGAAAAGTGCGAACTGAAGGCCGTTGTCACTATGCCCAGCGGCGTGTTCAAGCCGTATGCGGGAGTGAGCACCGCGATCCTGATCTTCACCAAGGGCGGCGAGACTGAGAATGTCTGGTTCTACGATATGAAGAGCGACGGCTACTCCCTGGACGACAAGCGCACAAAACTTGACGGCTACGGTGATTTGCAGGATATAGTGGCCCAGTACAAAAACCGCGACCCGAAAAAGGAGAACGACCGCAAGGCTAAGTTCTTCTTTGTGCCCAAGGCGGAGATTGTGGAGGAAGGGTACGACCTTTCCATGAGCAAATACAAGGAAGATGTCTTTGAAGAGGTGGAGTATGAGAAACCGGGGGTTATTCTTGCAAAGCTCAAGGCTATGGAGAGTGTGATTAATATGGAGTTGAGCGAGCTGGAAGGGATGTTGGAGTAAGAAACAAACGGGTGTGTATTATGAGCCTCTTGTAATATCCCCTCCCCCTTGACGGGGGAGGGTTAGGGTGGGGGTGAAGCTCCGAGTTTACGCATAGTTGCAGGTTCACCCACCCCCTCACCCCCTCCCGTCAAGGGAGGGGGAAAATGACCTCCCCCTTTGAAAATGGGGGATTGAGGGGGATTTTTGTTTATGGCCTTATTAGTAATTGTGAACGCACTGCGTTCACAATTGAATTGGACTCAATATCGCCTGCTTATAAGGCTTGAAGATGAGAGCAAAAGAGAGTTCTACATAGCCGAGGCAGCCAGGAACAACTGGAGTTGGTTAAGGAGTTGAAGGAGCTTGAGGGGATGCTGGAGTAAAGGTCCCCCCTCCCTTGACGGGAGGGGGCCAGGGGGTGGGTGAACACGCTGTGGAAGCACGACATAAATTAGCCTCCTTTGCCAAAGAGTTACGCAATAACTCAACGGATGTAGAGCGGATGCTCTGGCGGCATCTTAGAAATAGCCAGCTTGAAGGAATCAAGTTCCGCCGTCAGCAGGTTATTGAGGATTACATTGTTGATTTCGTTTCATTTTCTTCCAAGTTGGCGATTGAGCTTGACGGGGGTCAGCACACGCAAAACCTGGAGTACGACCGGAATAGGGATGAATGTTTGCGTAAGAACGGCTTTGTAGTCTTGAGATTTTGGAATAATGAGGTGATCGAAAATATGGAGGGGGTGCTGGAAGTAATTCGGCGTCAGTGTCTGGAAATAGCTTCCCCCACCCCCAACCCCCTCCCGCCGGTGGAGGGGGAGTCTAAAAGCCCATCGGATTCGATGGGCTTTTAAGAAACGAACGGTTGTGCATTTATGAGGCTCTTGTAATATTCCCTCCCCCTTGACGGGGGAGGGTTAGGGTGGGGGTGAAACTCCAAGTTTACGCATAGTTGCAATTTCACCCACCCCCTCACCCCCTCCCGTCAAGGGAGGGGGAAAAGACTTTTGCAAGAGGCTCTTGGGAAGGGTTTTCAATTACGTCCGCAGTGCGGACGTAATTATGTATGTAAAAGGTTCACATGTTTCCCTCCCCCTTTGAAAAGGGGGATTGAGGGGGATTTTATTTATGGCCTTATTAGTAATTACGAACGCGCTGCGTTCGCAATTTAACGAGCTTGAGGGGATGTTGGGATGAACCTATCGAGATTGATAGAATATGCCAGTGTAAGTATTGGACAAGGGGCACCACAGAAAAGTGATGATTTCTCCAAAGAAGGAAACCCATTTATTCGAGCTGGAAGCCTTGAATCACTTACAAATAATGGAACTCTTGATTCACTTGAATTCATTTCCGATGAATCAGCAAAACGGAATAAACTAAAACTTTATCCTGCCGATTCAGTTGTCTTTGCAAAAAGTGGCATGTCGGCAACAAAAGATAGGGTCTATAAACTTACGAGATCATGTTATGTTGTCAGCCACTTAGCAGTTTTATTGCCTAATGAAAAGACTCATCCAGATTATTTGCGCTTAGTTTTACAGCGCAGCAAGCCTTCAACTTTAATCAAAGATCCTGCGTATCCGTCGATAAGCCAAGGAGATATTGAAAATTTCAAATTGCCATTTCCTCCCCTCGACGACCAAATCCGCATTGCGACCGTTCTAACCCGCGCGGAACGGCTGATTGCCAAACGCAAAGAGGGCATCAAGGCGCTAGATGAACTGCTGAAGAGCATCTTTCTGGAGATGTTTGGGAGTGGTGAAAAATGGGAAACTGAGAAATTATCAGGTGTGTCTGAAATTGTTTCTGGAGTTACGAAGGGGAAGAAATATGCTGATAAAGAATTATTTGAGATTCCTTATATGCGAGTTGCCAACGTACAGGATGGCCACTTAATTCTTGATGAGATTAAAACAATAGCAGTAACAAAAGAAGAGATTGATCGTTACCTTTTAAAAGCCGGAGATATTCTTTTAACAGAAGGTGGCGATCCTGACAAATTGGGTAGAGGCACCGTTTGGAATAATGAAATCTCTAAATGTATACACCAGAATCATATTTTTAGAGTGCGAGTTAATGCGGAGAGGATAAATCCAATTTACCTGAGTACCTTAATAGGCAGCTTTTATGGGAAAAAATATTTTTTAAGAGCGGCAAAACAAACGACTGGGATTGCTTCCATTAATTCAACTCAACTAAAGAAGTTTCCTGTAATTATTCCGCCTCTCCCTCTCCAAAACAAATTCGCCGACATCGTCGAAAAGGTCGAATCCATCAAGGCCAAACAGACCCAAAGCCTTGCCGAACTGGAAAACCTTTACGCCTCCCTCAGCCAGCGGGCGTTCAAGGGGGAACTGGATTTGGACCGGGTTCTGGTAGAGACGCAAGATATTGCGTCTCTACGTAGTAGATTGGCAACTTAAAAAAACTCTGATAAACTAATTTAAGGTTGACATTTGCGGATTTTATGCAATAATCCATCTCAAATTACATTCAAAAAGGAATTAACATGCTAATAGAATTTAATGTTAATAATTTTCGCTCTATTCGTGAAACTCAAACTCTAAGTTTGGTTGCTGGTACTGGAAAGGAACTGCAAAAACAAAATACCTTCCCATCAGGCTTGAAGGCTGCGCCGAGCTTACTTAGGTCTGGAGTGATTTATGGCCCTAATGCAGCAGGCAAGAGCAATATCATGCGTGCAATAAATTTCATGCAGAATTTTGTCCTCACTTCTCAAGCTTTACAAGAAGGGCAAGGCATTAATGTCGCACCTTTTCTGTTTAGCAGTACAACCCGCTTGGAGCCTAGTGAATTTGAGGTTACTTTCATTCAGGATAATGTCCGCTACCAGTACGGTTTTGCCGTGAATAATCACAGGGTAACACACGAGTGGCTCTTGGCCTACCCGGAGGGGAAGCCGCAGAGATGGTTTGAACGAACATTCCTTTCTCAAGAAAAAAGATATGATTGGGAGTTTGGAACTAAGTTTACCGGCCCTCGGCACCTACGGGACATTTGGCAAACAGCAACCCGTCAGAATGGACTTTTTCTATCGACCGCTATTCAGCTCAACAATGAACAGCTCAAGCCTGTATTCAACTGGTTCCAACATAAACTTGCTGTTGTTCTACCTGGTTTAGGAATTAATCTGCAATTTTCAATTGACCAGTGTGGATCAGAGGATGGAAAAAAACTAATGATGGAATTTATGAATGCCGCAGATTTGAGCATCCATGATATAACCCTTCAAACACAAAAGGCAAAAACTGTAACAGTAAAATTTGATGCCGAGAAATCCGTCCCAACTCAATCTGTCGCGGAATCTGAAATTACCACTGTAAATTTTCTGCATAAAATCCATGATACAGAGGAGCTTATCCCAATTCAATTACCCGAAGAATCGGATGGGACTCAGAAACTTTTTGCCTTTGCAGGGCCCTGGCTCGATGTATTGGCAAAGGGACGAATCCTGCTTGTTGATGAGTTGGATACAAGTCTTCATCCTCTTATGGTGCGGTTTCTTATCAACCTGGTGCATAACCCGGAGATCAATAAAAACAATGCCCAATTGGTTTTTACGACCCACGACACTTCCATTCTTGACACAGATATTTTTCGGCGAGATCAGGTCTGGTTTGTGGAAAAGGACAGGGAAAGCGCAACTAAGCTATATCCTCTAAGTGATTTCAGCCCTCGTAAAAAGGAAGCGCTGGAAAATGGATATCTCAAAGGCCGATATGGCGCACTTCCGTATATTGGAGAGTTTAAGTTCTAATGGGAACAGACGATCTTTTCCACAAACGTAAGGAGCGTAAAGCAGAATCGTTGCATAGGGGAAAGGCTATGCGAGCTCCTTACGATGTGGTTTTGATTGTCTGCGAAGGATCAAAGAGTGAGCCCAACTATTTCAAAGGGCTTAAAGATAGCTTACGCCTCAGTAGTGCAAATATCATCTTTGCTGATAACACAACTGGTTCTGATCCGCTCAGTGTCGTAAACGCTGCTATTAAAGAATTCAATAAAGATCCCAGCTATGATCGGGTATACTGCGTTTTTGACAAGGATAAACATGCTACCTACGCATCCGCTCTCGATAAAATCCGGTCTACGCGGCTGAAAAATGGGGCTGAACTACACGCAATTACATCTATTCCGTGCTTTGAAATATGGGTGCTCCTTCACTACATCTACACCACCACCTCTTTTTGTGCTGCAGGGAATGACTCTAATTGTGCCCTCGTGATATCGAAACTTAAAACTTACATCCCGGACTATGAAAAAGGAAATCGGAATATTTTTAAAACAGTGGAGCGCAAACTCCCTGATGCTTTAACCAGAGCAAATCAGCTCGAAGAATTTCACAAGACCAGTGGCACGGATAATCCCTCAACAAATATCCATGAACTCGTTGAGTACCTGATGAATCTGAAAAAATGAATCATCGATAGCACTTTGAGGTACACAGGAACGCCGCAAGGTTACCCTTAGCCAGCGGGCATTCAAGGGGGAACTGGATTTGCGTCTCTACGACTGTGCAGTAAGAAAGGAAAGATCAATGTTTATCAACGTAAAGGCGGGGCTGGTTCCCGCCTTTTTTTATTGGAATAGGCTTGAAATCCAGACCTGACTGAAGTATCATTGCCGGACAATA
>MGQQ01000140.1 GCA_001798855.1 Deltaproteobacteria bacterium RBG_16_49_23
TTCTCTTGACAGAAGACCATTAAAAGCAGACACTAAAAGTTAGGAATAAAATACAAGGGAGGAGAAAATGAAGTTTAAACTGACGGAGGAATTATGGAAAGAAGGAAATATGTACGTATCTTACTGTCCGGAACTCGATATAGCGTCCTGTGGAGAAACGGTGGATCAGGCAAAAAAGAACCTGAAGGAGGTCATTTTAATTAACTTAGAAGAAGCTCAAAAGATTGGCACCCTGGATAAGCTTTTGCAAGAGGCTGGTTTCGATAAAACGCAAAGCATCCTTGCTTTACGGAAAGAGCTTGTCGGTTTTACACCCATTGAAGTGGCGCTATGACATCTGGGATCAAGCCACCCCATATCAAGTCCAGGTGAAAATATTTGAAGCGCCGGGTGCACTTATGTTCGAACTCAAGGAGATCATCTTGTTTATCATTATCCTGGAGCAAAACGACCCGTTGTGATTCCTAAATATAAAGAAGTGCCAGTATTTATTATCAAGAACAATATGAAAGTTATTGGTATGTCGGTAGAAAAATATCTTTCGCTCCTTGAAAAGATTTGAGCATTTTTACCTCGTTAAAATAATACCCCGCTGCTCCCTCCGCGCCAGGCCCCGCCCCTAAGAGGCTTCCGCCCCGGAGGGAGGCCCTATGGGCTGGCGATTGCAGTCCCGCCTATACCAGATCCGTTGCCAGAATGACCTAAAATATTGCGCCTTAGAGCAAATTGGAAAGACAACTCCACATAAAGATCCAGGTGACAAAAAACGTTATATTGGTTCCCTGCGCAAAGCCGGGTTGAAATGAAGTGAATAGAACATGCCTTTTTTATAAATGAAGTGCAAATAAGATGGCTTCGCGGACCTGGTCCATCTTTTCGGAGGAGAGTGTTGTTATTCGTGATCCTATCTTCCCTTTAGATACCGTTTGAATATGATCACAATTAACAGCACATTCTTTTGGCATGCCCTCTGCCCTGGATAAAAAGACTTCGCTGGGGATATCTCTTATCGTCGAGGTAATGGGCGCCACTGTGACCTCTCCAAGGTATTCAAGGATGGAATCACGGGTCAGAATCAAAACAGGACGATTTTTATCAGGCGGCTGGAACTTATACCATCTGACTTCACCTCTCTTCATTTATCCCCCCAATCCTGCTCTTCTTCCCAAACACTAAACTCTTTTTTGTTCACAGGATGTGCCCCATATCCTTGCCTATGTTTCTGTTCAAGGCTACCTACATGAAGTCTTTTAAGAGCGTCTCTCAATGCAGCGCGAGTAAATGCCGACCGGTTTGTTTTAAGACTCTTGGCGGCTTTATCAATCAATTCGATCAATTGATCATCAAGAATCATTTGAACTGTCCGCATATTATCCTCCAGTGGATGTATATTTTTATAGCTATTATAATCCACATAAAAACCCATGTCAATAAGCGATTTATCCTCTAACGAGAACACTTTGCGATAGTATGTAAAAAAATTTCAAATAAAATCAATTAATTATAGAAAATATGCTCAATTATAAAAAACTGCTTGACAAACTGCAAATTCTATATTAATGGTAAAATCAATAAATTCTGCAAAAGGAGAAAATTATGGAAATTCTAACAGTATCGCATGCGGGGAAGTATTGTAAGGTTTCTCCTAAAACAATCATCAACTGGATCGAGGCAGGCCATCTGAAGGCATATAAGACTGTTGGAGGGCATCGAAGGATTAAGAAGGAGGATCTGGATCAATTCCTTAAAGATAAAGGAATGCCTATGCCGGAGGAACCCAAAGGAGAGGAGAGAAAAAAGATCCTTGTAGTGGATGACGATAAGATCATCGTTGAGACGATTGTCCAGGCCCTTGAAGAGGACGAGTATGGATATGAAATGATCTCTGCTTCGGATGGCTTTGAGGCAGGCCTTCAGGTTAGCCATTTCAAACCCGATCTCCTGATCCTCGATATTATGATGCCTGATATCAATGGATATGAGGTCTGCCATAAGGTCAAATCGAGCCCCGAATCAAAGGATATCAAAATCATCGTCCTCTCCGCTTATCTCAATGATGAAGCCTTCAAACAGATGAAGGATTATGGGGCGGATGCCTGTTTTTCAAAACCCCTTCCGTTGGAGCAGTTGAAATATGAGGTGGCCAAATTACTGGGACTGAAGAAGTGATCATATTATAAACGAATAGAACGAATGGCAGCGAATTTATCGAATATCGTTTTTTAAGAAATTTAATTTTATAATTAGAAGGAGATCCCTATGAAGTTAGAAGAGAGTTTAAAGTGCAAAAGATTTATCGTGACCTCTGAAATTCAGCCTCCTATCGGGACAGGGATTCAAGACCTTGTTCGAAATATTGACAAGATTCGGGGGAGAATTGATGCCCTGACTGTTCCCGAACTGAAGATTGAAGGGTTGGTGACGGACACCATGGGCACCTGTCGCGCATTAAAGGATCAGAGATTCGACCCGATCCTTCAGACCACCTGCCGGGAAAAGAGTCGAGTCGATATCCAGGATCATCTGATCAAAGCCTGTGAATCAGGAATTGAAAATATCCTGACCTTCACCGAAGATTACCGGATTACCGGAGATAGTCTCCAGGAAATCATGTTCTTCCATGTCGATTCAGGGAAGCTCTTCTCCGTGATCGAGAATCTCCATGAAGGCCATGATATTTCAGGCAGGGAGCTTCCTGTAAGACCCAGATTCTGTGTCGGGTCAGGGATCGATTCAAGCTGGGGCAAAAAGGTTCCAGATTTGGAATTAAAGGAGATGGAGGATCTAGCTGGGCTGGGGACCCAATACTTTCTTACGACGCCCATCTTCGATCTCGATTCTTTTAATCAATTTATGAACCGGGTGGGACCGATTCGAATTCCGGTGATTGCTGAAATCATCCTTGTCAGGTCAGCAGAAATGGGACTCTTTTTGAACAAACATGTGAAGCCGGGAATGGTTCCTAATCATATCATTGAAAAGTTAGCAAAGGCTCCGGACAAGGAAAAGGCCAGCATTGAGATTGTAAGCGACCTGGTCAAAGGACTGAAGGATCTCTGTCAGGGAGTTCATTTCATTCCCATCGGTGCAGAGGACCGGATTTCGAAATACCTGGATGCGATAAAACTTTAATTCTAATCCCATCTAATGCAAGAAGACCCCCTCATTCAACCCTCTCCCCAAGGGGAGAGGGCAAGGGTGAGGGGGGCCGTTTTTCTGAGAAAGGAATTTGTGACAATGAGTTCCAATGAAAATAAAAAGATTGGTGCTGCGCTAATCGTAGGGGGAGGGATTGCCGGGGTTCAGGCCGCTCTTGATTTGGCCAATTCCGGAATCAGGGTTTATCTTTTAGAGCGAGCCCCGGCGATCGGTGGGAAGATGGCTCAACTTGACAAGACCTTTCCTACCAATGACTGCGCCATGTGTATCATTTCTCCCAAACTGGTGGAGGCCGGCCGCCATCTCAATATCGATATCCTCACCAACGCGGAGTTGCTCTCTCTCGAAGGAGGGGCTGGACAATTCAAGGCAACCATTCGAAGGCACCCCCGTTATGTGGATATGGGGAAATGCACCAGTTGTAACGACTGCACAGAGGTCTGTCCCATCCTCCTTCCCAATGAATTTAATGAAGGATTGGATCAGAGAAGAGCGATCTTCCGGCCTTATCCTCAAGCCGTTCCCAATACCTTTCTTGTGACCAAACGGGGAACGAGTCCCTGCAAATCCACCTGTCCTGCGGAGACAAGCGCACAGGGCTATATCGCCCTGATTCAGGCCGGCCGGTATAAAGAGGCCCTCGATGTGGTCAAAGAGTACAATCCCTTTCCTGCCTCGGTAGGGCGGGTCTGTAACCATCCTTGTGAAGAGAAATGCAATCGGGGAAAACTCGACACACCCGTTTCCATCTGCGCTCTGAAACGATTTGCCGCTGACTGGGTCTATGAGCATCGGGAGGAGTTAAATAAAGAAGTTCGGAGTTCGGTAGGGAATGGTTTGAAACCATTCCTTACAGGAGTTCGGAGTAATGAAGATATAGAACGGCCCAAAGCAAAAGTGGCAATCGTTGGTGGAGGGCCTGCAGGGTTAAGCTGTTCCCATCAACTCTCCCGGATGGGTTATCAGGTCACGATCTTTGAAGCTCTTCCTGTGGCTGGCGGAATGATGAGAGTCGGTATTCCTTCCTACCGATTGCCGAGGGATGTACTTCAGAGAGAGATTGATGAGATTCTCCATCATCCCAATGTCGAGTTAAAGCTGAATACCCCCATCCGAAATATCAACAGCCTTTTTGATGCGGGCTACTCAGCTGTCTTTTTGGCGATGGGGGCCCACGAGGCGCAGAAATTGGGAATCCCCGGTGAGGATGCCCTGGGTGTTCATCACGGCGTTCCCTTTCTTCAGGGTGTGAGTCTCGCAGAAAGGTATGGCATCACAGAGGGATTGGAAGACCGGTTCATCATTGCCTTTGGAATTCCCATCGCCCCGAAAGTTGGCGAAAAGACGATTGTGATTGGCGGTGGAAATGTTGCCATCGATGCGGCAAGGACAGCGCTGAGACTGGGCGCTAAAGAGGTGAGCATCGTCTATCGTCGATCGCGGGATGAGATGCCTGCCAATTCCTGGGAGATCGAGGCCGCAGAAAAAGAAGGGATCGCGATTCAGATCCTCACCGCTCCTGCGGAAGTCGTAGTTGAAGAGGGTCATGTCAGAGGCCTCAAATGCGTGAAGATGGAACTGGGAGAACCTGATGGTTCGGGCCGAAGAAGGCCCATTCCCATTAAAGGTTCAGAATTTGTCATCCAGGCCGATACAATGATCGCTGCCGTTGCACAGGCTCCTGAAATCTCATTCCTCGAAGATACTCATGGCCTTGAGATTACCCCCAAAGGAACTTTTGCTATTGATGAACTGACCTTAACCACAAACCGTCCTGGCATCTTCGCAGGAGGTGATGTGGCAAGAGGTCCCTGGATACTGATTCAAGCCATTGCCGATGGAAGACGGGGAGCCCTTTCCATTGACCGTTACCTGAGAGGCGTGCCCCTTCTTACTCCAAGAGAACAGGTCCCTCTCCCAGTCGTTGATCTTTCCCGTGAAGAGATTGGGCAGATGGTGGAGGAGGGAAAGGTAGACCTGTCTGCCAGGGTGAAAATTCCCGAGTTGCCGGAGAGGGAGAGAGCCAGGGATTTTCGGGAGGTAGAGCTCGTTCTCACCGAAGAACAAGCAAAGCAGGAGGCAGCCCGCTGCCTTGCCTGCGGCATCTGCTCGGAATGCCATCTCTGTGTCCAGGTCTGTAAACGGGAGGCAATCGATCACCAGCAAGCTGATATACTGGAAGATTTGGAAGTGGGGTCCGTCATCCTTTCCCCCGGCTATTCTCTTTATAATCCGGAGCTCTCACCCGAATTAGGCTATGGCCGATATCCCAATGTAGTGACGAGCATGGAGTTTGAAAGGATGCTCAGCGCCTCCGGTCCATGGGGCGGCCATATCACGCGTCGCTCTTCGGATCATCAGGAACCCAAAAAGATTGCATTCCTCCAGTGCGTGGGATCGAGGGAGAAAGAGAGAGATTTCTGCAGTTCGGTCTGCTGCATGTACGCCACGAAAGAGGCCATGCTCGCCATGGAGCATATTCCAGGCGTGGAGACCAAGATCTTCCAGATGGATATGAGGGCCTTCGGAAAGGGGTTTGACGCCTATTTTGAAAGGGGGAAGGAGAAAGGAATTCAGTATATCCCCTGCAGGATTTCTGGGTTGGAAGAAGATCCAGAGACAAAGGATGTGATCATTCGATATGAGGATTCAGACAGAGGTCATGCTGTCAAAGAGGAGAGAGTCGATCTGGCCATTTTGAGCATTGGCATGTCTCCTCTGCCCGACATTCAACAGCTGGCAAAGGCATCAGGGATTGAACTGGATTCCCATCAGTTCTGTCACACAAAAGACTTTAAACCTATTGAAACGAGCCGTCCCGGTGTCTTTGCTTGCGGGGCTTTTACAGAGCCGAAAGATATTCCGGACAGCGTGATTCAGGCAAGCGGGGCAGCAGCCAAAGTACTCTCTGTGAT
>MGQQ01000141.1 GCA_001798855.1 Deltaproteobacteria bacterium RBG_16_49_23
AAAAGAATAAAGGTTTATATGAGGTCGTCTAAATGACGGGAGCCTTGAACAATGCGGTGAATCTCAACGATTTTTCCGCGAACGATGTAAAATACAAGGTAGGATTCGATAACAAGGACGTGATAACCCGAACTTTTAAGTTTGTCATCTCGTGGCAGGCGGCCAAGAAATGGATGAGTTCTAAGCCTGCCGATGCGTTGGTCGAGTTTTCCAATAAAAGCGGCGGCATTGGCCGGACTATCATCCGCAATCCAGTCGAAGATTGAGATCAAATCATCAACGGCAATGGGGAGGTAGCGGAGAGTATATCTATTTGCCATGCAAGCGGCGCCTAAGCTTTTTTATGACTTGAGTATGGGTAAACCCCTTTTCACCAGCCGAGGCTTGGGCTTGGGCCACGGCAAGTTTTCCAAAGAGTTCGACTCTTGCTTTGAGTCTTTCGTAATGTTCGATACTCATGACCACAAGATCACCTTCTCCGTTTGTAGTCAGATAAACAGGCTCGTCTTGTTCATGACACAAGGAAGCGATATCCCTTGTTTGATTGCGCAAGCTTGAAATAGATTTAATGATAGGCATAACGCCTCCTTTCAATGAGATTTAGAATAAAAAATATCACCTAATTTTGATAATATCAAGAACATATTTACGGTGCTTTTCAAATAAAGGGGGGATCAGGTTCTGTTATTTGATTTTTACGCATCGAAGTCTGAGGATTCGCTTCTTACACTGATTAAGGTAATACTAAAATTTCTGTATCAGTTTAGCTGTTTGAGATCGTCTTGTAAAATCCCTCCCAACCTCCCCTGCCTACCCTGCCTGTGCGGTGCACGCAGACAGGCGGCAGGCAGACTTTTCCAGGGAGGAGTACCCCCCCTTTCTCCCCCCTTAAAATAAGGGGGGGATGGGAGGGCTATGACAAAGGGGGATTAGATAAGTTTTTTCAAAGCGCTAAACTGTTACAAATTTCTAATGTCTTTGGCGTCGTATCTTATTACTGTTCTACTTCTTCTCCTGGATTGAAATCAGCTCCACCTCGAAGATCAAGGCGGCATGGGGTCCGATCTGGAGTCCTGCCCCTTTCTCCCCGTAGGCGAGTGAAGAGGGAATAAAGAGCTGCCACTTTGCTCCCTCCTCCATCATTTGTAGGGCCTCGGTCCAGCCCGCAATCACTCCGTTTACCTGAAAACTGACGGGTTGCCCGCGTTTATAAGAACTGTCGAATTCAGTTCCATTGATCAGGGTGCCCCGGTAGTGTGTGGTCACGGTATCGGTCGCTTTCGGTTTTTTCCCGCTGCCCTGCTTCAACACCTTGTACTGCAGGCCGCTGGGCAAGGTCACAACTCCCTCCTTCTTCTTGTTCCCGGCAAGAAAGGCTTCTCCCTCTTTCTTATTGGTCTCTCCTGTTTTTTTCACCATCTCCTCCTGTTTGGCCTTCATCTCCTTCTGAAACGCAGCGATTGTGTCGCTCATCTCTTTCTCTGTTAATAAGGGTTTATTGCCGGAGAGTCCATCCTTCAATCCCTTGAACAGGATATCCGGATTAATATCCATTTCCTGTCTTTTAAGGTTTGCCCCGACATCCATCCCGATGATGTAGCTCACTTTATCCTTCTGATCTTTTAACGCCAGATTTCCTTGCGCATTCGCCTGACTCACTGAAAACAGAAGTCCCAAAATGATGATCCAATGGTATTTCATGTTGACCCCTTTCTGTTGAAATATTTTTCGCTAAGGTAGATATGGATGCATTTCAGCATTCTGTCAAATTGTAAAAGGGTATGCCGGGGATTGCAAAGAAAAAAAGGAGCGTCCGGCCATCAGCCGACGCCCCCTCTTTTTCTAAACCTATCCCAATTTCTTACATCAATCCGGCGATCGATTTTTGGGCGAAGGTGAGGACATTGGAAGGAAAGATTCCCATGTAGAAGGTCCCGATCAGGGCTAAAATCAGAGCGATCACCGGCGCCGGTGAAAACTGGAGGCCTGTGATCTCCCGCTCCGATTCCCTGAAATACATCAATACCGTCACCCGAAGGTAGTAATAGACTGAGATGGCGCTGTTGAGAACCCCGAAAATGGCCAGCCAGTAAAATTTCGCTTCCACCGCCGCGCTGAAAATATAGAGTTTGGCCATAAATCCGCCCAGGGGAGGGATTCCTGCCATGGAGAGGAGGAAGATGGTCATCGAGGCGGCCAGGAGGGGATACTTGAAGCCGACTCCCGCATAATCGGCGACCAGGGTATTCTCCTCACCCTTCTTACCGAAGAGGATCACGCAGGTGAAAGCCCCCAGATTCATAAAGGCATAAGCCATGAGGTAGAAAAGGATTCCGGAGGTTCCCAGCTGATTTCCGGCGACAAAGGCAACGAGAATATATCCGGCATGGGCGATGCTCGAATAGGCCAGCATCCTCTTGATGTTGCTCTGGGAGATGGCGATGATGTTTCCGACCGTCATGGTCACGACCGCAATGAGCCACATGATCGAGGTCCAGTCCGGACGGAATCCCGGAAGGGCGGTGAAGAAGACCCGGATCAGGGCTGAAAAACCTGCCGCCTTCACCCCCGTTGCCATAAAAGCCGTCACCGATGTCGGGGCCCCCTCATAGACATCGGGTGTCCACATATGAAAAGGGACAGAGGCAATCTTGAAGCCGAAGCCGATGGTGAGGAAGGTCAGGCTCATCAGAAGCATCGGATGGTCGAAAAGTTTTTTCGCGGCGATGTGAGCGGCAATATCCTTGAGATAGAGGGACCCGGTGGCGCCGTAGAGAAAAGCAATCCCGTAAAGAAGAAAACCGGTGGCAAAGGCCCCCAGGAGGAAGTATTTGAAGGCCGCCTCCGCCGATCTCCGGTCCTCCCTCAGCATCCCGGCAAGGATGTAGATGGAAATGGACATTGTCTCCAGACCGAGGAAGATGACGATGAGATGGGTCCCGGCAGCCATGAGCATCATCCCCAGCGTGGCAAAAAGGATAAGAGCATAATATTCCCCAAACCCGATCCCTTCCCGGGCGGCATAGCCCATCGAGATCAGGAGAGTCAGAAAGGCGATGATCAGGATCGTGATTTTGAAGAAGACGGCAAATCCATCGGAAGTAATCATCCCTTCAAATCCGGTTTTCCCGGATCCCATCAGGGGAATCGTATAGAAGAAAGCAATGACCACACCAATCAGGCCGAGGAACCCGAGATATCCCTTCTTCTCCCCCTTCGGAGCGAAGACATCGACGAGAAGGACTAAGAATCCGAAGGCGGTGATGATGATTTCCGGCGCGATAAGATAGAGGTCAATCTCTGGTATTTTCATTAACAAACCTCCGAATGAAACATAACAAATCCCCCTTCATCCCCCTTTACTAAAGGGGGAAAGAGGGGGATTATTTTTTAATCTCTGCTACTTTGGGTGCAGGCAGATCGGCTTTCATCTCAACCTTTCCCTTGAAGTCCTTCAGGAATTTCTCCACACTCGCATCCATCTTGCTGAAGAAGAGTTTGGGATAGATTCCCATGAGGAAGATCAGGGCCACCATGGGAATGAGGATAACGACCTCACGCGCATTGAGGTCTTTCAGTCCTTCGTTCTTGGAATGGGTCACCTTCCCGAACATCACCCGCTGGAACATCCAGAGCATATAAGCGGCGCCCAGGATGACTCCTGCCGCAGCCAGAACGCCATAGAGGGTATTGGCCCGGAAGGCCCCTAAGAGGATCAGAAATTCTCCCACAAAACCGTTCGTCCCCGGAAGCCCGATGGAGGAGAGAGTGACGATCATGAAGAATACCGCAAAGACCGGCATCACCTTCGAGATGCCTCCGAAATCGGAGATCATCCGGGTGTGCCTCCGCTCATAGATCATTCCGACGATCAGGAAGAGAGAGCCTGTGCTGATCCCATGGTTGAGCATCTGATAGATCGATCCCTGAACGCCCTGTGTGTTCAGGGCAAACATCCCTAACATGACATAACCCAGGTGACTGACGCTCGAGAAGGCCACCAGTCTCTTCAGGTCGGGTTGCATCATCGAGACCAGCGCTCCGTAAATGATCCCGATGAGCGCAAGCCAGGAGATGAGAGGCGTCAGGTCCAGGGCCGCATTCGGGAAAAGGGGAATGGCAAACCGGATGAATCCATACGTTCCCATCTTCAGCAAGACGCCGGCCAGGATCACACTGCCCGCTGTAGGCGCCTCGGTGTGGGCATCGGGCAACCAGGTATGAAAGGGAAACATGGGCACCTTGATGGCAAAGGCCAGGGCAAAAGCGCCGAAGAGCCAGTACTGGGTGGTTACGGGGATTCCCAGTTTGTAGAGTTCAAGCACATCGAAGGTGGACTTCCCGGTCGCCTTCAGGTTGATGAAATAGAGAACCAGAATGGCAACGAGCATCAGCACGCTTCCGGCCATGGTGAAGAGGAAGAATTTGATCGCCGCATAGATCCGCCTCTGGGGATTCCCCCAAACACCGATGAGGAGGTACATCGGGATGAGCATCACTTCCCAGAAGACATAGAAGAGGATGAGGTCCAGGGCGACAAGCGCGCCGATCATTCCCGTCTCGAGGAAGAGGAAGGAGATCATATACTCCTTCACCCTGAAGGTGATCGCTGTCCAGGAGCAGAGGATGCAGAGAACGGTCAGGAAAGTGCTCAGAAGGACGAGAAGGAGGCTGATCCCATCGATTCCCAGTTTATAACTGATCCCGTAGGCCTCCACCCACCACCCGTCTTCTAAGAATTGCATGGCCGCCATGGCGGAATCGAATTTAAAAAAGAGGGGCAGTGAGGCGACAAATTCGACGAGGGCGAAGAGCAGGGTTACGACCCGGATGGGGCTCTCATTTTTAATGAAGAGGAGAACGGCCGCCCCTGCCAGCGGAAAGAAGATCAGGAAGGATAGGATGGGAATTCCCAAGATGTCCATGAAATGGCTCCTTTTTACATTTAATCCCCCCTCCCCCCCCTTTATAAAAGGGGGGTTGGGGGGGATTTTAATAAAAGATACCCCGTATGATATAGTAGATGGCAAGAACCACACCGCCCAGCATGATTGAAAAGGCGTAGTTCTGAACGAATCCGGTCTGCGTTTTTCTCATCACGCCTGACAGCCATCCGATGAAATAGGCAATGCCATTGACCGTTCCATCGATCACAAACTCATCGAATCCCCTCCAGAGTCCTGTCCCCAGCTTCTTCAGGGAGTTGACGAAGAGGATTTGATAGAGTTCGTCCACATAATATTTATTGGAGACCAGTCGATACAGCCCATTCCATTTTTCCGTCAGCATCCTGGGCAGGGCCGGGTTCTTCAAATATAAAAAGTAGGCGATTCCGATCCCGATGAGGGCAATCACAACGGACAGAGCCATCAAAAAGATTTCCAGCGCTGCGGAATGGCCTTCTCCTCCTCCTGCGGCCCATGCCTCAGAAATGAGGGAGAATCCGGCATGGGCTTTTGCAGGCTCGATGCCTCCACCCACCACCGGCGCTAAGAATTCATGGATGTGGTTGGCTCCGCCCAGGACATGGGGAACACCCACATAACCTCCCACAATGGAGAGAAAGGCCAGGACCATCAGAGGAACGGTCATGATCTTCGGTGATTCATGGATATGGTGCGCCACGTGGTGATCGACCCTCGACTCCCCGAAGAAAGCCATAAAGAGCGCCCGGAACATATAGAAGGCGGTCATCCCCGCGGCTATGGCAGCCGCCAGCCAGAGCAGGAAATGTCCGCGTCCGCTGGAGAAGGCCATCCAGAGGATTTCGTCCTTGCTGAAGAACCCGGAGAGGCCCGGCACGCCCGCGATCGCCAGCGTGGCAATGAAAAAGGTCGCAAAGGTGACGGGAATCTTCTTTCTCAGAGCCCCCATATTCCGTATATCCAGCTCCCCGCTCAGGGCATGCATCACACTTCCCGCGCCGAGAAAGAGGAGCCCTTTGAAGAAGGCATGGGTCATGAGGTGAAAGATCCCTGCCGAATAAGCTCCCACACCCACGGCAAGAAACATGTATCCGAGCTGGCTGATCGTCGAATAAGCCAGAATTTTTTTGATATCGTACTGGCAGAAACCGATGGAGGCGGTGAAGATGGCAGTGGCCACGCCCACGATCGCCACAACGGCCATGGCAATGGGGGCCATGTTGTAGAGGATATTGCACCGGGCGACCATATAGACGCCTGCGGTTACCATGGTGGCCGCATGGATCAAAGAGCTGACCGGTGTGGGGCCTTCCATCGCATCGGGAAGCCAGACATAGAGGGGAATCTGCGCCGACTTTCCGCAGGCGCCGACAAAGAACAGGAGCGCAATGGCAGTGGCGGTCGTTGTGTCGAGTTTGGAGGCATTGGCAAAGACCTCGGTGAAATCGAGCGTCCAGATCCCGTGCTGTCCCAGACTGGTGAAGAGCAGAAACATCCCCAGGATGAAACCGAAGTCGCCCACCCGGTTGACGATAAATGCCTTCTTTCCCGCATTGGCCGCAGAATCCTTCTCATACCAGAAGCCGATCAGAAGATAGGAGCAGAGGCCCACGCCCTCCCAACCCACAAACATCAATAGGAAGTTATTGGCAAGGATGAGATTGAGCATCATGAAGACGAAGAGGTTGAGGTAGGTGAAATATCGGGTATAACCCGGGTCATCATGCATATATCCCACGGAGTAGATATGGATGAAGAAGCTGACCCCGGTCACAACCAGGGCCATGAGGATGGAGAGGGGATCGATCTGATAACCGATGACGGTCTGGAGAGAGCCTGAGACGATCCAGTCGAAGATCACCTTTTCGAAGAGCCGTTCGGAAGGGGGTTTGTTGATCAGTTCAAAGAGGATGAGGATGGAGGTAAGAAAGGAGAGCCCGATGGCAGAGGGCCCCACCACGCTGACCACGCCCTTTCCCAGACGTCTCCCTAACAATCCGTTGATCAGAAACCCGATGAAAGGAAATAGAGGGATCAACCACACATAATCTAACATGAAAGACTCCTCTCGTCATTGCGGATTTCGGATTGCGGATTTTGGAATTTCACTCCGCATTCTGCACTCCGGATTCCGCATTTGCATTACCACTTAAGCAAATTGACTTCATCGACATTGATCGTCTCTTTTGAACGATAGAGCATCACAAAGATCGCCAGCCCAACCGCTGCCTCGGCCGCGGCCACCGCCATTACGAAGAAGGCAAAGATCACTCCGTCTATCGACTGGAGTGAACGGGAAAGGGTGATGAAGGTCAAATTGACCGCATTGAGCATCAACTCGATGCTAATGAAGACGACGATCGCATTGCGACGGGTCAAGGCCCCGATCACACCGATGGTGAAGAGGATCCCGCTCAACATGAGATAGAGGGCAGGGGGGATGGTTGGAACGACCCACATAGTCTATTCTCCTTATGTCCTTTTCTTGCTCAAAATCACCGCGCCGATGATGGCGGCAACCAGAAGGATTGAGATAATCTCAAAGGGAAGAAGATATTTCGTGAAAAGCACCTCGCTGACGTCTTTCACATTGGTGGCCATCTTTTCCGTCGTATAAGTACCCGTCTGACCTGCCGGGGATTTGGCCACGGCAGCGTAAAAGATCCCCAGGAGGAAGAGGACGGCCAGAAATCCTCCGATGACCTTTGAAGAAACGATCTTCAGCCCGGAACGGAGCTCCTCTTCAAGGTCGAGGAGCATAATGACGAAGACGATAAGCATCACGATGGCTCCAGCATAGACGATGACCTGGATGATGGCAATGAACGGGCTATGGAGCAACACATAAAGCACGGCCACACAGAGAAGGGTCAGCACCATGAAGAGGGCGCTGTGGATGGGATTTTTGCGCGTGATGACCATCAGGGAAGCGATGATCGAGACGAACGCCATTCCCATAAAAATCAACCACTGAAAAAGGATTCCAAAATTTTCAGCCATGGTTTTACTCCAAATGAATTTATTAAAATCCCCTTTCATCCCCCTTTTCCAAAGGGGGACCTATTTTCTCCTCCCTTTAGCCGCCGGCCCATAGGGCCTCTGGCCCGGAGGGCAAAGGGAGGTGGCCTGCCTGCACGAAGTCCCGCCCTGCGGGACGAAGGCAGGGGAGGGATTTGAATTACGGATTATACTTCTTCTGCTCCAGAAGTTTCTCCGTATTCATGACAAAGGGCTCCCTCCGGCCTTCCACCCATTCGTAAGTCTTTCCCATGAAGATCGCATTGACCGGGCAGGCCTCTTCACAAAAACCGCAGAAAATACAACGCGTCACATCCAATTCATAGACAAGAGGATACCGCCTTCCCTCCTCGTCCTCGGCGGTCTCAATATAGATGCACTGGGAAGGACAGACCACCATGCAGAGGCCGCAGGCCACGCATTTCGTCTTCCCCCTCTCATCCTTCTCAAAATACTGGATTCCCCTCCAGCGCTTCGCAGGAGGCACCTTCTCCTCCGGATACTGGATGGTGATCGGTTTGGAGAAGAACCGGCCCAATGTAAAAGCCAGACCTTTGAGCAATGGAATGATCATTCTTCGCCTCTCTTTTTTACCCCTTTAACAAAACGACCAGCGCTGTAATCAGGAGATTGATCAGCGCCAGGGGAAATAGAATCTTCCAGCCAAATTTCATGATCTGATCGTAACGGAGCCTCGGGAAGGTTCCCCTCTGCCAGATGAAGAAGAAGCAGAAAACGAAGAGCTTTCCGCAGAACCAGACCACCCCTGGAATGAAATCGAGCTGAGGCAGAGGAGCCTGCCACCCCCCCCAGAAGAGCGTCACGGCTAATGCGCCCATCGTGATCATATGGGCATATTCGGCCATGAAGAAAAGGGCAAATTTCATGCTGCTGTATTCGATATTAAACCCGCAGGCCAGTTCCGATTCCGACTCCGGCATATCGAAGGGGGTCCGGTTGATCTCCGCCAGACCGCAGATGATGTAGAGAACGAAGGCTACGGGTTGATACCAGATGTTCCAGTTCCAGAACCCGCCTGCCTGCTGGTGGATGATGTCCGACAACCGGAGGCTTTGGGAGAGGATGATCACTCCGATGATCGAAATGCCAAGGGCGACCTCGTAGCTGATCATCTGAGCGGCGGCGCGCAGCGAACCGGTCAGACCGAACTTATTGCCTGAGGACCAGCCTCCCAAGACGATCCCAAACTCCCCGAGGGAGGCAATCCCGAAGATGTAGAGAAGCCCGATATCGATGTCCGCAATCCGGAGTTTGACCACCCAGTTCGTCCCGGGAATCGTGAACTCATTTCCAAAAGGGATGACCGCAAAGAGAGCGATGGCCGAGATGATTGAAATCATGGGTGAAATAACGAAGATCGCCTTATCCGCCCTTCCCGGAACAAGATCCTCCTTGAAGAAGGCCTTGATGCCATCCGAAAAAGGCTGAAGCAGTCCGAAGGGACCGCAGCGGTTGGGACCAAAACGGATCTGGATGTGTCCCAGGACCTTCCGCTCCAGCCAGGTCAGATAGGCCACGGAGAGCATCAGGCAAGCAAAGACCACCACACACTTTACAACCGTCTCGATGAGAAGATATAAGACCTGCATCCTGCTTCTCCTCTAAACCCCTTTTTTCAGCTAAACCGCAAAAAGCCCGACCCGCACGCATCGGAGGCAGCGCTCGGCCTCCTTCTGTGCGACCGGAATCAAAAATCCCTTCTCCACTTCATCAAAGATCCACTTTCTCGAATCAGGAGGAAGCAGCTCCAGGATTGCCCTCTTCTGGCCTCCCGGCATGAGGATCTTCTCATCCTTGTTGTAAACTTTGATCTTTTCAACCAGAGTCTCCAGCCGCTCCTCCTCCGATTCCGTGACCTCTCTTCCCCGCAGAAAGGCATCGATCTTATCCGCTGCCCTCTTTCCATGGCCCCCTGCGCGGACGAGGACATCCGGACCGATCATGCAATCTCCTCCCGAAAAGACCCCTTCCCGGCTGGTTTGAAATGTCCCTTCCTGCACTGCGATGGTGGAGCGCTTTGTTGTCTTCACCCCGTCCTTCTCGTCGAAAAAGGAGAGATCGATCGCCTGGCCAATGGCGGGGATGACAATATCCGCCTCGATGAAGAACTCCGAGCCTTTAATCGGGACAGGCCTCCGCCTTCCGCTCTCATCCGGCTCGCCTAATTCCATCCGGATGCATTCCATGCCGGTCACTTTTCCATCTTTTGCAATGATCCGGACCGGATTGCAGAGGTAATGGAATTTTACGCCCTCCTCTTCGGCATCGTGAATCTCCACGCGGTCGGCCGGCATCTCCTTCTTTGTCCGGCGATAGACCAGGTTGACATCCGACTTGCCGATCCGGAAAGAGGAACGGACGCAGTCGATTGCCACATTTCCACCGCCCACGACAACCACTTTCTTGCCTTCGGGATAGGGGTCTCTTCCGAGGTTGATCTCTAAGAGGTAATAAACTCCAGGGATAAACCCTTTATATCCTTTATCCTCTCCCTCAACCCCCATCGGCGTATTGGTGTGGGCGCCCACGGCAATGTAAATGGCTTTGTATCCCTGGTCGAACATCTGGGAAAGGGTGATGTCTTTTCCCACCTGGATGTTATACCGGATCTCCGCGCCCATCTTTTCCACGACGCTCGCTTCATATTTCACGATATCTCGCGGAAGCCTGTAGTCCGGGATGCCAACGGCGGCCATGCCTCCGGGTTCTCCCAATCTTTCAAAAACGGTGACGGGATACCCTTTGAGGCTGAGGTAGTAGGCGCAGGTGAGACCCGAAGGCCCCGCGCCGATGATAGCCACCTTCTCGGAATGGGCAGGGATGTTCGTTGCCTCCGGTCCCTTTCGCATTTCGAGTTCATAATCCGCCACAAATCGCTTCAGCCACTTGATGGAGATGCATTCATCCAGATTCTGCCGCCTGCAGTTATCCTCACAGGGGCGGATGCAGACCCTTCCTAAAACACCTGCAAGACAGGTCGCTTCCCGGATGGCCGAGAGCGATTCCGTGAACCGGCCTTCTTTGATCAACTCCACGTAGCGGGAGATGGGAAGATGCGAGGGGCAGGCGCTTTCGCATGGAGCGGTCACTTTCACCTTATACTCTTCCCGCGGGCTCTTCTTCTTCGATTGAATCGCCTCGGTAAACTCTCCCTTAAAATGGCCGATGGCATGGAGCACGGGTCTTGGACCGGTCTGTCCAAGATTGCATTTTGAACTCTTCAGAATCATCTCGCCCAAATATTTCAGTCGTTCCAGATCCTCCGCTTTCCCCTCACCCTCAGCAATCCGGTTAAGAAGGGTTGACATGATCCGTGTTCCCACCCGGCATGGCGTGCATTTTCCGCATGATTCCTTCTGAACCGCTTCCATGTAAGCCCGGATGAGATCGACCATATTGACTCCGGGATCCCGGATGGCCATCCCGTCCCAGCCGATGAAGGCCCGAATCTTCTTCTCTCTGTCAAATTCAAGGGGAAGATTGAGATTGGGGACAGGTTGCCTCTCTCCCTCCGGTTTTCCCCGGTTATCCACAACCGCTCCACCCCAACTGCTAAAAAGGATATCTGTCATAGTAACCCCTTCTACAAGCAGAATAATGGAAAATTGGAATGATGGACAAAGGAAGCTCCGCTTCCCTCATGCTAATTCATTAATGTTTTCTGCTTATTTGTATTCCCAATATTCCAATATTCCAGTGTTCCATTCTTCCTTTCTTTTACCGATCGATTTCTCCCAGAACGATATCAATGCTTCCTATTGCGGAGACTACATCTGCGATCAGGCTCCCCTCGATCATTTTCGGAAGGGCGCTCAAGTTGAGGAAAGAGGGAGGCCGGATTCTCATCCTTAAGGGTCGATTCGATCCGTCACTCACAATATAGAACCCCAGTTCTCCCTTCGAGGCCTCCACACTCGCGTAGACCTCTCCTTGGGGCGGCTTGAAGCCTTCGGAGGCAATCTTGAAATGCCTGATCAGGGAGGCAATATCCGTGAGGACCATCTCTTTGGGAGGCAGAACCACTTTCGGATCGTCCGCAAGGACAGGGCCTTCTGGCAAGCGGTCCAATGCCTGCTTCACAATCAAGTTTGACCATTCCATTTCTCTCAAGCGGACATAGTACCGGTCATAGACATCGCCGACAGAGCCTGTGGGAATGTCGAATTCAAAATCCTCATAACCCGAATAGGGAAATGCTTTTCTCACATCCCACTTCACCCCGGAACCCCGAAGTGTGGGCCCGGTCACGCCCCAGTTGATCGCGTCCTCCTTTGAGATAATCCCCACTTCCTTGGTCCGTTTCAGCCAGATTACGTTTTTCGTCAACAGGGTCTCATACTCCTTCATGTGGCCCGGAAACGCTTCGACAAAATTCTTGATCTTTCCTTCGATGCCATCCGGAAGATCTTTGGAAACCCCGCCGATTCTCAGGTAGGTCGGGGTCAGCCTGCCGCCGGAGACTTCTTCAAAGATCTTCAAAATCTCTTCCCGTTCCCGGAAATTGTAAAAGAGAAGGGTCATGGCGCCGATATCCAGGGCATGGGTTCCCAGCCAGATGAGATGAGCCGCAATCCTTTGAAGCTCGGTCATCATCACCCTCAGGTATTGGGCTCGCTTGGGAACCTCAATCCCCAGAAGTTTTTCAACGGCCAGGACATAGGCCAGGTTATTTCCCATTGCATTGGTGTAGTCCAACCGGTCGGTGAGGGGAATGACCTGATGATAGGTTTTGGCTTCAGCCAATTTTTCAACCCCCCGATGGAGGTGTCCGATATGGGGAGTTGCCTTTACAATCACTTCTCCATCCAGTTCCAACACAAGCCTCAACACTCCGTGAGTGGCGGGGTGCTGGGGCCCCATGTTGATGGTCATCAATCGTGTCTCTGCCATTTCAGACCTCGGGGACAAAGGGTTTGTCAAAGTCCGGTCCTTCAACCGGGTAATCTTTTCTCAAGGGGTGGCCTTCGTAACCATCCCAGAGGAGAATTCTTCTCAGGTCCGGATGGTTCTCAAAGGGGATCCCGAAAAGATCGTAGACCTCTCTCTCCAGCCAGTTGGCCGCCTTCCAGATCGATTCAACGCTCACCGCCGATTCGCCCAATTCGACCCTTGTCTTCAGCCTCAATCGATCGTTGGTCTTGAAGGAATAGAGGAGATAGACCACTTCAAAGCGAGGGCTCTGTGGAAAATAGTCCACCCCGCAGAGATCCGTCAGCATATGGTACTGGAGATCGGGGTCGGTGTAGAGAAATCGACAAACTTCAAAGATATCCTTCTTCGGCACGGTGACATTGACTTCTCCCCGAAAGCTCGTCACCTCCAGAATCGAAGAAGGATCTTTTTCTCTTAACTTCTTCACGGCAGGGTGAATCTCTACCATCGTTCTATCCTTTCATTTCAAGGGTGCTCCTGACATTCTTCCGATCCGCAAGGGTCTCCTTTTCGATCTTCTTCTGGAGTTCTAAGATCGCTGTAAGGAGCGACTCCGGCCTGGGGGGGCAACCCGGCACATAGACATCCACGGGAAGTATTTGATCTACGCCCTGGACCACACTGTAGGTTTTGAAGATCCCGCCTGAGCAGGCGCAGGCTCCATAGGCGATGACCCATTTAGGCTCCGGCATCTGCTCGTAGATGCGTTTGACCATGGGCGCCATCTTCTTGGTCAGCGTCCCGGCCACAATCATAAGATCCGCTTGCCGGGGGGACGGCCTGAAAACCTCTGAACCGAATCTCGAAATATCCCACGTCGCCGAACTGGTGACGATCATCTCCAGGGCGCATCAGGCCAAGCCAAAGGTCACCGGCCAGATCGAATATTTCCGGCCCCAGTTGACAACCTTGTCCAGGACCGGCATCAAAGGGGTTTTTTCAAGGTAGGTTTCTATTCCCATTCCAATGCTCCTTTTTTCCAGATATAGATGTAAGCGATGAGCAGAATCCCAATGAATACGGCCATTGAGATAAAACCGAAGACCCTCAATTCCTTGAAGACCACTGCCCAGGGATAGAGGAAGACAATCTCAATATCAAAGATTAAAAAAAGCAGGGCGATGACGTAGTATTTGATCGGGATCCTCCGGAAGGAAGAACCGTATGTGCTCATGCCGCATTCGAAAGGGGCCTCTTTCAGGGCTGTTCGTTTTCTCTGGCCCAGGAGATAGGAGGCGGTAATGGCAAAACAGGCGAAGATAACGGCAATGGCAAAATAAAAGAGAATGGGAAGATAATCGATCAGCATCTTACCCCCCTATTTGTGAAAAGTTTCTTCATCAGTGCAACAAACTACAAAATTGCCTATTTTTTGTCAAGCAAAATCTTACAACAAATCAGAGCAAGTTTTACTTCCTTATAATGAATATAACTTATTGTTTTTTTTAATTTATATCTTAATTTCCTTCTTAAAAAATCGGAAATCTCAGTCCCCTCTCGCCTCCTCCCTCTCCCCGTTGGGGAGAGGGGAAGGGTGAGGGGGGATTTCAAATCTTTTAGCTCCCCTGTTTCTCGATTCTCACGGTGGACACCTTCAGATCCGTAATCTTCGATTCAGGGTCCAGCACCGTATTGGTGATAATATTGACAGGGGCTTCTGCAAAATGAAATTTGGCAAAAACCACTCCAGCAGGCACCCTGTCCGTAATCTTCACCTTCGAAATAAATTCACCCCTCCTGCCCACAATCTTCACCCGGTCTCCATCCACTACTCCGAGTTTCTTCGAATCGGATGGGTTTAATTCCAAAAAGTTTTCAGGGCACATCTGATTGAGGATTTTGACCCTCCTGGTCATGGTGCCCCCATGATAATGGTAATAATCTCTCCCGGTGCTCATAATAAACGGGTAATCCTTGTCAGGCACTTCGGGAGGAGGGGTATAATCTACCGGAACAAAGAGCCCCTTCCCTCGCACAATCCTGCCCTTATGGAGGATGGGCGTCCCGGGATGATTTACATCCGGGCAGGGCCACTGGATGCCTCCGGATTCCAATCGTCCATAGGTGATGCCCGCATATTGCGGAGTGACCGTCCTGATCTCTTCGAAGATCTCTTCCGGAGTTCCGTAGGTCATCGGGTAGCCCAATCTCGATGAGAGGTCACAGATGATCTTCCAGTCCGGCAGGACTCCCTTTGGTCCTTCCACCACTTTCCTCACCCTCTGAACTCTTCTTTCGGTGTTTACAAAGGTTCCATCCTTTTCCAGGAAACAGAGAGAGGGAAAGATAACATGGGCCATTTTTCCGGTTTCAGTTAAAAAGATGTCCTGAACGATGAGAAGTTCCAGTCTGGCATAGGCCTTCTCCAGATGGGAAAGGTCAGGGTCCGTGACCATGGGGTTTTCACCCATGATGTACATGGCCTTTATCTTTCCATCAAGAGCCGCCTTGCTCATTTCAACCACAGTTAACCCAGGCTTCCCTGAGAGTGGAACGCCCCAGTGGCTTTCAAATTTATCCTTCATCTCTCTTAAAGCCACTCCCTGGTATCCCGGATAGACGTTGGACAGGCAGCCCATGTCGCATGCGCCCTGGACATTATTCTGGCCTCTCAGGGGATTGACGCCGCTTCCCGGTTTTCCCAGTTGGCCGCAGAGAAGGGCAAGGTTTGAAATCGCTTTTACCCCATTCGTTCCTGAAGAATGCTGCGTGATGCCCATGCAATAGAGGATGGCTCCATTTCTTGCCGAGCCATACATCCGTGCGGCCATGATCAACTTCTCTTTAGGAATCCCGGTGACCTCTTCAACAAACTCCGGCGTATATCGGGAAACCTTCTCCTTGACTGCATCAAATGCTTCTGTATGCTGGTCGATAAATGGTTTATTATAAAGTCCCTCCTGAATGATAATGTGGGCAAGACCATTCAACCATAGGATATCGTCTCCGGGTCTGGGTTGAAGCCAGAGCGTGGCTTCTTCGACCAGGTCTATCTTTCTCGGATCGACGACAATGATCTTGGCCCCATGGAACCGGGCGCGATTCCTCAGCAACATTCCGATGACGGGATGAGTCTCTGTCGTGTTGCTGCCTGTGACCAGCAAGACATCCGCTTCTTTCAGATCTGCAATGGAATTGGTCATGGCTCCGGAACCTAGCGTCGTGGCCAGCCCGACCACCGTGCTGGAGTGTCAGAGACGGGCGCAATGGTCCACATTGTTCGTGCCGATGGCGGCCCGGATCAATTTCTGGAAGACATAATTCTCCTCACAGGTGACCCTTGCTGAGGCAAGGCCCGCAATACTGTCAGGGCCGTGTTTCTCCTTGATCTCTTTTAGTTTCCCGGAGACATGGGTCAGGGCCTCCTCCCAGCTCGCTTCTCTTAAATTACCATTCTCCCTGATCAGGGGAGTGCGAAGCCTTTCAGGGCTGTTCACGAATTCGAACCCGAATCTTCCCTTTACGCAGAGGGACCCATTGTTGGTTCCCAGGCCTTCATGGGTGGTGACTTTGATCATCCGGTTGCCGACCGCATTCGCTTCGAGCGTACAGCCCACTCCGCAATAGCCGCATACCGTCGTAACCCTTTTCGCCTGCCATGTCCTTCCCTTGATGGGACTGAGATTCTCCGTGAGGGCTCCGACCGGACAGGCAGCCAGGCATTCTCCGCACTGGATACACCTTTCGGGCCTTACCGCCTCAACCCTGGTGTTGAAGCCAGTCTCCTGAAGATCGAGAACCTCCCTTCCCACTATCTCTCTGCAGGCCCGGATGCATCGGCTGCACAGGATACAGCGATTGGGATGGTATTTGATAGCCGTTGTGGCATAGGTTTTGTATTCTTTGATGGGGGCATCGACCTGATACTCCGCCTTCTGAAGCCCATACTCATAGACATAATCCTGCAGATCGCATTCTCCCCCCTTGTCGCAGACCGGACATTCGACAGGGTGCCTCACCAGTAAGAACTGAAGGACCTCTTTTCTCAACTCCCGCATCTTCGGGGTATCGGTTTCGATCACCATGCCATCCGTGGCCCGTGTGTTGCAGGCCGTGACAGGATTTTCAAGACCCTGAACCTCTACCACACACATCCTGCACATGCCTGTGGGAATGAGCCCCTCCATATGGCATAGCGTCGGGATGCGCACCCCGTTCATCTGCGCAATCCGAAGAATGGTTGGGCCTTCTTCTGTCTCAATGACTTTCCCGTTGATGGTAATTCTCATCGCGATTTTCTCCTGCAGAAAATGCATGCCTCGCAAGGCATGCTTGCTCTTCTCCTGTCGGTCTCTTATTAGAACTTTGTGAAATATTTAATTTGCCTATACTTCAATAGAACAACCCGCAAAATTTGTCAAGCAAAAAGAAGAACGACTCCAAAAAATTTTTTATTTGAAAAAAAAGGCCGGAAGAGGAAAAATGATTGAAAAGTAATTATGCCCTTAGGGAATCGATATCGACAAAAGATTGAGCTAACCCGTGCGAATGAAGCGGAGCGAAATGAGCATCGGTGTTGAGCGATTTGTTACACGTTTTCTTATTATTCTTGGCTGTTGGTACCCGCCCCATTTTCTTTTTCAAGTGCCTTAAAAATAATATTAATGCATTTGTCAAAACGATTTTTAACGTCATATTCCCATAATCTAATAACTATCCAACCGTCCTTTCTCAAAATTCGATTAACGTCTTTATCTCGTTTTCGATTGCGTACAATTTTTTTGCTCCAATATTCAATGTTTGTTTGTGGCATAATACATCGCTTAGGGTGGCCGTGCCAAAAGTCAGAATCTATGAACACAGCAACTTTCTTTCTCCTAAAGACAATATCTGGTTTTCCAGTAATTGATTCGGCATAACTTGCGAAATAGATTTTTCTTCTTCTTAATTCACGCATTATCAAACGCTCCGGCGTAGTTCCAGTGGAGCGGATATTTTGCATGTTTTTGCGGCGTTGTTCTCTGGTGAGATTATCCATGACGGGCAGAAACAGAAAAATCCATGAAATAGGTTTCATCATCTATTTTGTAGAAATCTATGTCTGTTCTGCCGTAGCGGAGCAAGTTTCCTTTAGTTACAGGATGTCCAGAAGAAATGCCAAGCCGATGATGAAAATATTCGCCGATTAGGCTGTTATTGTGCGGAGTGTGAATCGCCTTGCCATTTTGTTGAGCCCTTGTACAAATTAATACTTTGTTGTCATCGGTTAATACAGTGAAGTGAACAGCAATAGGTGGAAAATAATCAGTTTTGTAGACAGAAGACGGGAGTTTTATATAAGCCTGATTTGGTTCACGCCTTTCCTCTGGCCTTTGGCCCCAATTCAAACCAGAACGTTGAGGTAGATTGCCCTGCCTGTCAAGAAAAGAGATTCTGACAGCGGGTAAATCCTGCAAATCATCTTTTTCAGAAGTAATCAGTTGTATGCCTTGCTTCTCAAGCTGCTCCTTTTTTCTGCGGCTGTAATATGTGTCGCGGTAAATTTCAATATAATTTTCTATTTCGTTATGTGTGCAGTAAATTGAGTCGGATATTAGACTTTGAAAATAATCGAATCCAAGTTTAGGGTCGCAGGAGATTAGTAACTCACGCTGTGACTTACTAAAGGCATTCTGCGTGTAATTTGCTGAGCCTATAAAACCGCTGACTGGCTTTTCGCCCTGAAACCATGCATATGCCTTTGAGTGCACCTGAGGGGATTTAATAATATAACTGCATTCAAAATAACCCGGGAAATCAATGCTGGCAAGTTGCTGAAATGCCTTATGATTGCTGAAAGACAAACCGTCATATGGACACATTCCCACAATAAGATTAATTTTGATCTGTTTCCCGTGGTTTTTCTTTAAAGACTCAAAATGGTGAAAAGTCATAGCTGCAGTTGCATACCCTGAAACAACATAGAGAGTATCAGCCCCATTTTTGACAGGGTCAATAAGAACTTTGTCAAAAAGATTTTTTGTAATCATACGTATCGTGTTTTAACAGGCGACATATTCTTCTTGTTCCTCAAACAATACCATCTGATAGGTATCAATTCTGCTGTCATATGTGTTGTTTTTGATATTGTTTTCTATTTTAGGATAATCAATACCAGCAAAACTTTTGAGCACTGCTTCAAAAATAATCCTGACACCTAATGGTGGAACAGCCATGCCTATTTGTTTTCTAACGCTTTCTTTAGAACCTGAAAAAACATAATTATCAGGGAATGTCTGCAATCTGGCACGTTCTCTGTTAGTTAATGCCCTGTTTTCTTTCCAATGGTAAATATGAGTACCGCCGCCTCCGCTCCCTGTAACAGTGTAAGCAGGCTTATCAGGGTCGAGTCTTTTATAAATTTGGCTTATCTTTGCTCCTTTTACATTTAGCCTTAATTTTTCAGGTAAAACGGCAGTGAAAGCATTCTCTCCCGGCTTTATAAATTGCAGGCGGTCAATAACCTGTTGGGATTGTTTGGTTAATTCATTGTTTGGAGCATCTTTAGGTATCGGGGGATTTTCGATAGCTTCTCTACACGTTATAGGCATGGTATGAGTAGGAGCAGGCACATAAAATCTTTTATTTATGTCGTTGCGAATTCCGATGATTATTATTCTATGTCTTGCTTGCGGCACACCGTACTGTTCAAATTTATATAGATGCGGCGTAACGACATAGCCTGCCTGTTGCAGTTCATGCAGTATCTTGTCTAATGCTTTTCCATCATTGGCGTTTCTTAATCCCCCGACATTTTCGGCAAGAAAAAATTTAGGCTGGAAAACACTTAGTGCTTTAACACCGTATAAGTACAACGGGCCATAAATTCCATCCATGCCTTTCTGTTCGCCGACCATACTATAATCGTTGCATGGAAAACCAAAAGCCAAAGCATCTATATCAGATATGTTTTTTAATTTTCTGAAATTAAGTTTTCTAATATCACAGCAGACAACAGATTTTGGATTGTCGGGGCAGATATTATTTCGGTAAGTAGCGCATGTGTCCTTATCATAATCTGTAGCCCAAGCATGAGAAATAGAGAACTCTTGATCGCCTGCCACAACTCTTGCTGACTTAGCGCCAAGTGCTAAACCGCCGGGACCGCTGAATAATTCACCAAATCTAAAATTCATAGTTGCTTCATTATACAAGTTTTTGAAACCATATTTAAATACATTTTCCAGAAAAGAATATGAGGCAGTCTTTGCTGTTTATATCTTTCATTGGCCTTAATGCCGTTATTAATTTTGGCGTGTAACATTTTTTTTAAGTTTATTCTATAGATGGAGGAATTATATGCTTGTGAAAGAAAGGTGTCAAGGTATTTTTAGCTCATTTTTAGCCCAAAACCATTTAATTACGGACAGTTATTCGACAAAATACTTCAAATTTTATTAAAAAAGGCCCAAGGGGCAGGCCTGCAATAATGCAATTTTTGTGTCTATAGGGAGGTGATGAAGGTTTTAAGGCAATTTGAAAAATAGGGTCGATTTTTTTCAGCGGTATGGGAATGGGTCGAAAAAAACCCGGGACACTGGGATCCCGGGCGAATCTGTAAGACGGGGGCATCAGAGGGACGGGAAGTTTCTAAATGGTTGAGACCTGCTTTTCTGAAATGTTTTCCTGTCTGAGGCGGGCCTTCAGCCATGCCTGCATTCTTTCTTCGAGAGGGCCAACCCACTTCTCAATCGATGCAATGTCTCCGTCGACCAGGGCTTTGCGGTGTTCGGGTGTGAGGTCATAGGAGGCCAGCACACCGGCAGGGTTTTCGGCCAGCGCCGTAAGGAACCTGTTGTCCTCAGCTGCCATCTCAAGCACGGTCAGCATTGCCTTTACGGAGGCCACCTTGAATTCGGGAATCTTTGCCTGGGGATCAAGAGCCGGGTTGGTCAACCGGTTCGCGGGAGCCTCTCTCCAGTGAAAGGCCATAAATGCCTGGCCGGGCCTGACCCGATGGGTCTTCCTGGCTTTGGTCTGAACCGTTCCCCTGCGGGAGCTCAGGGAGATCACATCTCCCTCCACAATTCCGAGCCGACTCGCATCTACGGGATTGATCTCGACATGACTTTCCGGCACCAGCGTTTCCAGAACATGGGACCGATGGCTCATGCTTCCGGTGTGCCAGTGTTCCAGGATCCTTCCCGTGGTCAATAGAATGGGATAGGCGGAAGTGGGCAGCTCTGCAGGCGGCCGATCATGGACCACATGAAACTTGCCGCGACCTCGCGTGAATTGACCCTTATGCAGGATGGGGGTTCCGGGATGCTTCATATCACTGCAGGGCCATTGGAGCCCTCCTCTATTGAGGCGGTCATGGTCGATCCCTCCGTAAATGGGAGTGAGCCGGGCAATCTCGTTCATGATCTCCGCACTGGAATCATAGTTCATGGGATATCCCAGCCGCTTTGAGATCTCGGCAATGATCTCCCAGTCCTGCCTCGCCTCCTCCGGCGGATCAAGGGCCTTGCGAACGCGCTGGACACGGCGCTCCGTATTGGTGAAGGTTCCGTCCTTCTCCGCAAAACTCGCCGCAGGCAAAATCACATCAGCGAGCTGGGCTGTCTCCGTTAAAAAGATGTCCTGCACGACGAGCATTCCCAGCCTGGCCAGAGCTTCTCTCGCATGGTTCAGATCGGGTTCGCTAAGCATGGGGTTCTCCCCCATCACATAAAGCGTCTTCAGTTGCCCATCATAAGCGGCCTGGACCATCTCCGTGATCGTGAGACCCGGTTTTTCACTCAGGTTCTTTGCCCAGGCTTTTTCAAATTTCTCTCTTACAACGGGATTGTCCACCCGCTGGTATCCTGGATAGACCACAGGCAGGGCTCCCATATCGCAGGCGCCCTGAACATTATTCTGCCCCCGGAGGGGCGAGAAGCCTGTTCCCCTATGTCCTAAATTTCCGGTGAGCATCAGGAGGTTGGCAATCGTTTTTACATTGTCCGTTCCGGTCGTGTGCTGTGTAATTCCCATGCCATAGAGAACGATGGCTTTTTTGGCCTTTCCGAAAAGCAGACCGCTCTGCCGGATTTTCTCTCCGGCCACGCCGGTGATTTCTTCCACTGTTTTCAGGTCGTATCGATTCAGGGATTCGAGAAAAGGCTCGAACTCCTCGCACCGCTCCGAGATGAAGGATTGATCGTGGAGGTTTTCCTCAACGATCTGGTGCATGATTCCGTTGAGAAGCGCCACATCCGTTCCGGGCAGATGATCCAGATGGACTTCCGCCATTTCGCACAATTCGATCCTGCGCGGGTCCGCCACGATCAGCCTCGCTCCGTTATTTTTAATGGCCCGCTTAATCCTGCGGCCGATGATGGGATGACATTCAGTCGTATTGGACCCGATGACAAACAGGACTTCGGCATGATCAATATCGGAGATGGAATTGCTCATCGCTCCATCCCCGAAGGCGGCCAATGCGGCCGCCACAGTAGAGGCATGACAGAGCCGGGCGCAGTGGTCCACATTATTCGTATTCAGAACCGCTCTGGCGAATTTCTGAAAAAGATAATTGTCCTCATTGGTGCACTTGGCGGAACTGAGCAATCCGATGGCATCCGGCCCATGTTGGTCCATGGTCCGGGTGAGGCCCCGCGCTACCCGTTCCAGGGCCTCATTCCAATTTGCCTCGCGAAAGATCTGATGGACATCGCCCGTGCTGGCGTTCCTGGGAACCCCTTCTCTTCGAATCAGGGGCCGGGTCAGTCGATCCGGGTGATTGATAAAGTCCAATCCATAACGCCCCTTGACACAGAGTTCTCCCCGGTTGACAGGACTCTTCTCATTTCCTCTTACTCTCAAGATCTTTCCCGCCCTGATTCCCAGATGGATGGAGCAACCCACCCCGCAATAGGGACAGATCGTCTCGATCTCTCTTTCGGGAACGAAGAGGCTCTTGGGCAACAGAGCTCCGGTAGGACAATGCTCAACGCATTCGCCACAACTCTGGCATATGGATTGGACTAACGGTCTGCCTCCAAAGGGACTGATTGCGGTATCGTAACCCCGGTGGCAGAAGTCAATGGCTCCTAAACCCACGATCTCATCGCACCTGCGCACGCACTTTCCGCAGAGGATGCACTTGTCCGGCTCAAAATCAAAAGCAGGATTGGATCTGTCCGGAGGTCTCGTTCGTGTTGCCCTCCGGAGCCTCTCAATAGACCCCTGTTCCACTCCCACATGTCGGGCCACCTTCAGAAGCTCACAATCCTGGCTTTTATTGCAGAGGAGGCATTCATACGGATGATTGGCAATTGCCAGCTCCACAATCGTTCGTCTCACCCTTTGGATCTCCTCTGTCTCCGTATGGACCACCATGCCATCCTGTACGGGTGTAGTGCAGGAGGTGGGCAATCCCCGCATGTCTTCGATCTCGACAATACAGAGCCGGCACGCCCCAAAGGATTTCAAAGCAGGATCATAACAGAGGGTGGGCACATAAAGCCCTGCCTCCTCGATCGCTTTCAGGACGGTTGCCCCTTCTCGAACCGATACGGCCCGACCATCAATGGCGAGCTTGATTCTCTTCATAAGGTTTCACCTTTTCATAATCCTAACAGATACGAATAGCATGGAACTTGCAAACCTCATAGCAGGCTCCGCATTTCGTGCACCTGTCCGGCTCAATGAAATGAGATTTCTTCTTTTCGCCTGTGACCGCCCCGACCGAACACTTTTTAGAACAAACCCCGCATCCATTACAGGTCTCAGGATCGATCTCATAATGAAACAGAGGTTTGCAAACGCCCGCCTCGCATCTTTTTCCTAAGATATGGGCTTCATATTCGGTTCGAAAGTAACGCAGGGTTGTCTGCACCGGATTGGGAGCTGTCTGACCCAGGCCGCAGAGCGAGCCTTTTTGAACGGTCTCGCTCACCTCCTTCAGGATTTCCAGATCTTCGATGGCGCCTTTTCCTTCACAAATTTCGTTGAGGATGTCGAGCATCTGCCGTGTGCCGAGACGGCAGGGAATGCATTTGCCACAGGATTCCTCGGCAGTGAAGGAGAGAAAATACCTGGGAATATCGACCATACAAGTCTCCTCGTCCATCACCACCATCCCCCCAGAACCCATGATGGAGCCTGCTGCTGTCAGTGATTCGTAATCAACCGGAAGGTCAAAAAGGTCGGCAGGGATGCATCCTCCGGATGGCCCTCCGGTCTGAACCGCCTTAACTTTTTTCCCTTTAGCCACTCCTCCGCCAATCTCATGGATGATCTCTTTCAGGCGGATTCCCATGGGAACCTCGATGAGACCGGTCCGTTCCACTTTCCCGGCAAGCGCGAAGGTCTTCGTTCCCTTGCTCTTCTCCGTCCCGAAGCCTGCAAACCACTTGCCGCCCTGCGCCAGGATCGCGGAGACATTGCCAAGTGTCTCCACATTATTGATGTTGGTCGGATTTCCCCAGAGGCCCTTGCTCGCCGGAAAAGGGGGTCTTGACTGTGGCATGCCCCTGCCGCCTGCAATGGAAGCCATCAGCGCTGTCTCCTCGCCGCAGACGAATGCGCCTGCCCCTTCCTTGATATGAATCTCAAAACCGAACCGGCTTCCCAGGATATTCCGGCCTAAAAGACCGTACTCCCTCATCTGCTGCAGGGCTGTCTCCAATCGTTTAATGGCCAGCGGATATTCCGCACGGATATAGATGTAGCCCTCATTGCATCCGATTGCATAGGCACCGATCAGCATCCCTTCTAGAACCGAATGGGGGTCCCCTTCAAGCAGTGAGCGGTCCATAAAGGCGCCCGGGTCTCCTTCATCAGCATTGCAGATGATATACTTGGTCTGCCCCGGCGCCTTGCTTGCGAACTCCCACTTCATTCCGGTTGGAAATCCCGCTCCTCCCCGTCCCCGCAGGCCGGAGTCTTTGATTTCCTGAATCACCTCTCCGGGATTCATCTGGAGAGCCCTCATCAGCCCGCTGTATCCGCCCCGGGCAATATAATGTTCGATATTCTCCGGATCGATGAGGCCGCAATTCCGCAGCGCAATCCGCACCTGCGGTTTGATCATAGGCAGCTCCTCAAAACGCGGAATACTGTCCATGGGGCCTTCCCCCGTGAAACAGACGGCCCACTCAGGTTTTGGATCGCCATCTCTAAGGTAGGATAGAAGGATTTCCTCCGTCCTTTTGGGTGTGAGGTTTCCGTAATAGATGAAAGGTCCTCCGGGCTTTCGGACGGCCATGATCGGTTCCAGGTAGCACGTGCCGATACATCCCACCTGCAGGATGCGGCCCAGAAGGTTCATCTGTTTGAGCGTCTGTTTGGCCGCCGCATAAACCTCATCCGCCCCTGCGGCTTTACCGCAGGTCCCCATCCCGATCTGGATGAGGGGTTGCCGGAGGTTCTCGAGCGCCTTCCAGTTTTTTTCGGCCCGTTCCTTTATCAATGTAAAATCCATGGTCCACCTCAATCTCCCCCTTTTCGGATTACCTGAGGAGTCCTTCTTGAGATCTCTGAAAAAGCCCAGATATCTCTAATTAAGAGAGCGAAAAGGAGTTTTCTCAGAGCTCCCTTCTTCTCTGGCTCGAATCTCATCGAGGAGCTTCAATGCCCTGGATCGATTCAGGCTTCCATATACTGAATCATTAACGACCATGATCGGCGCTAAGGCACAGGAGCCAAAGCAGGCGACGGTCTCAATCGTAAAAAGGCCATCCGGCGTTATCTGTCCTGGACTTACCTGAAGATGCTCCTCAATCGTCTCCAGAATTCGATTTGAACCCTTTACATGGCAGGCGGTTCCGCGACAGACCCGAATGATGTTTTTCCCAACGGGTTGAAACCGGAACTGAGCATAGAATGTAGCAGTTCCGAAAACCCTTGCGGCTGACAGTCCTGTAAGACGGGCGATTTCAAGAAGAGCCTGCTCGGGCAAAAAACCGAGCCTCCTCTGTACCCTCTGAAGCATGGGAATAAGTTCATCAGCCCTTCCTTTAAATTCCTTCCGTATCTCAGCAAAGAGACCTTCTATTTCCTCCATTCTCTCAGCAGGGAGCTCCTGATAGATCGCCTGTTCCATATGGCTCTTCCTTTCTCATGCTGGATCTCCAGAACCCTTTGCCCGGAAAGACGGAGGCCGGTTACCAGGCTTCACGCTCCAGACGCTTGTAGATGAACATGAGCTGTTCTTCGGTCAGTTCCCCGACATTCTTCCGGATCCATTCCAGATCTCCGGATAGAATGGCGGCCTTGGCTTTAAGGGAGAGACGATAATCCTTCAGAGCCTCAGAACCGTCTTCCATTAACTCACGCCAGAACTCTCCATTCTGATAAGCCCTCTCCAGAACCCGGGTGACCTCTTCCTTCTGGATCAGTCGTTCCTTCTGAGTCTCGACAATGAGCTCTTCCATGGACTCCTTCTCTTTCTCTTTCAGCGCGCTCTTTACAGCCGTCTTAAATTCATCTTCTGTAAAGGGTTTGCGCAGGTAGTCCGAGACCCCCATCCTGACGGCCTGGACTGCCGAAGAAACCGAAGGATACCCTGTGATGATGACCACATTTGTTCTGGGTCGCTTCTCACGTACATGCTGAACGACATCCATGCCATCCATGTCGGGCAACCGAAGGTCAGCCACCAAAAGGTCAAACTCGCTCGCCCTGAACTTATCCAGGGCTCCCTGTCCTGTGTCGGCCATATCCACCTCGTATCCTTCTTCACGCATCACCATCTCAAGTCCTTTGGCCACATTCATCTCATCTTCCATCAGAAGGACATGGGGCCGGTAGGCAGGCTCACTTCTTATGGTTTCCTGGATTGTGTTCATGATCTCTTCCTCCTTTCCTTTGTTTTCACACTAAACTTAGCAAGAGAGATGCCAATCCCAGTCAGAGAGAGCATAGGGATGATTGGCCAATAAATTTAATGGGTTGGGATAAATAGCCTTATTCGGGAATAGGAGTCCTGGGTGTTAAATCGTATAGAAGTTTATATATCTAAAAAATGTTAAATCCAAAATTTATATGTTGCATTAAATATTTACGGGCGTATAATGGAATATACATGGGGGCGTTGATGGATCATCGGATAGAGTTCGAAACGCTTTATAATATTCTTCGGGATATCAGCACATCGCTTCATTCCGGCACCCATGTCAAGGATGTACTGGAGATCCTTATCATGAAATCTGCCGAGATGTTGAATGCCAAAGGCGCTCTCATCCGGATTTTAAACTCTAAGACAAGTCATCTCGATCTGGGAGCCGCCTTTGGTCTGAGTGATCAGTACCTTTCAAAGGGTCCGGCCTTCCGTAAGGATGTCGTAATGGATCTCTGCCGGCAGAACAGAGTTCTTGTCATCCATGACATCTTGAATGATCCCTGTGTTCAATACCCCAATGAGGCATGGGCAGAAGGAATCAGGATGATGGTTGATGCGCCCATCACCTATAAGGAGGATGTCCTGGGTATCCTTCGAATCTATTTCGACGAACCGAGGGAATTTTCCGAAGAAGAACTCCATTACCTCATCCTCATTGCAGAACGGGGGGCCGCCGTCATCCAGAAGGCTCAACTCTTAGAGATGCAGGAATCCCGATACGACCAGTTGGCCCTTCAGACAGAAAAATTATCAGCCCTGGGCAGGATGGCCGCTGGAATTGCCCATGAGATCAATAATCCCCTCGCCGGCGTCCTGCTCTTTAGCTCAAACCTGCTCAAAAAGGCTCCGGAGGAGGGACCCTTCAGAGAAGGGCTTGAAATCATCATCCAGGAGACCCTGCGGTGTAAGGCGATCATCCAGGAGCTCCTGGAATTCTCACGGCCAAGCGAGCCCAAAGCGGTTCTGACAAATGTAAACAATGTGATTGTGAGAGCCATTCATCTTCTCGAAAATGAGTTCCGGCTCCAGCATATTCGGGTGGAGGTGGACCTGTCGAAGCAATTGCCGGAGATCCTTATCGATGAGAACCAGATCGAGCAAATCTTTGTCAACCTGTTGCTCAACGCCATACAGGCAATCGAAGAAAAGGGAACGGTTACCATTCGGAGTTATGTCAGCCCTGATCGAAAGAATGTTGCCATCGATGTCTCTGACACAGGATGCGGGATTCCTCCGGAGAACATGTCCAAGATATTTGAACCTTTCTTCTCCACGAAGGGAAAGGGAACCGGCCTCGGCCTGGCTGTCACCTATGGAATCGTTCAAAAACACGGGGGACATGTTTATGCCTTTAGCCAACCCAAACAGGGATCCCGTTTTATCGTAGAGCTTCCTATCCCCCCAGATGTCCATCAAGGTGAAACAAGAAGGTAGGCATGAAACCTGTAAGGATTATGGTGATTGATGACGAACCCGTGGTCTGCAAAGGATGCCGCCTGGCGCTCTCGGATGAAAACCATATTGTCGAGATCTGCATGACGGGCAGGGAAGGGATGAGTCTGATCGAGGAAGGGACCTATGATCTGGTCCTGCTCGACATGAAATTGCCCGACATCGAAGGCATGGAGATCCTTAGAACCATCCACAAAACGAAACAGGACCTTCTTGTGATCGTCATGACGGGTTATTCCACCGTTCAAAACGCTGTGGAAGCGATGAAATTGGGGGCCTTTGACTACCTGTCCAAACCTTTTACCGATGAAGAACTGATTCTGGCGGTACAGAGGGCCATTGAAAAAAAACGGCTGGTGGAAGAGAATCTTTTTCTCCGGAAGGAGCTCTTCAACCGGTTCAGCTTCGAAAATATTATCGGAGAGAGCCCTAAAATCCTTTCCATCTTCGAACAGATCGAGAAGGTCGCTCCGACTGACAGCACAGTGTTTCTGTATGGAGAAAGCGGAACGGGCAAAGAACTCTTTGCTGGAGCCCTTCATGCCCGCAGCCAGAGAGCTCACTGTCAATTCATCGCCGTCGATTGCAGCACCCTTTCTCCCAGTCTTCTCGAAAGCGAACTTTTCGGCCATATCAGGGGAGCCTTCACTGGTGCGGTTCGGGATAAAGAAGGCATATTCGGTGTGGCCCATGGCGGGACCCTCTTTATGGATGATGTGACCAATCTGAGTCTTGAGATCCAGGGAAAGCTCCTGCGGGTTCTGGAGAGCGGCGAATACAAACCCGTGGGAGCGAGCCATATTCAAAAGACCGATGTCCGGATCATTGCGGCCACGAACAGGGATCTGAAGGCGATGGTTGAAGAGGGACAGTTCAGGGAGGACCTCTTTTACCGTTTGAATGTCTTTCCCATCTACCTTCCGCCCCTTCGGGAGAGGAAGGAGGATATCCCCAGGCTTGCCTACCACTTTCTCAGACACTTTTGCAGGAAAACGGGGAAACGAATAGAAGGGTTCTCCGATGAAGCGCTGGAGAGTCTGATCCATTACGATTGGCCTGGCAATGTCCGGCAGCTGAAGAATGTGGTGGAACGTCTGATCATCATGGCGGACGATACCAAGCTCGACCTGCTCCATTTGCTCGAGCAGCTTCAGACGAAACGATCCTGGAAGAGTCATTCGATCCCCGGGACCCTGCAAGAACTCAATGCCGCGAAGAAGCGCCTCCTTGAAGAGACCTTCGGACAGATTCAAAAGGCCTTTCTCATCAATGCCCTCCGGGCATCAAACGGTAACATCACCCGTGCGGCCGAAAGGGTGGGCATGCAACGGCCCAATTTCTGCGCCCTTTTGAGAAAACACCGCATTTCCTCCGCTCATATCAAAAATGAAATACAGAACAAGAAAACGGACTGACAGGAGGATCCGGATTGCGATTTGGATTTCATATCTCCATTTCTGGAGGATTTTCAAAGGTCGTTGAGAAGGCGAAGATCCGGGGCTGTGAAACGATTCAGTTCTTCTCCAGGAATCCGAGGGGATGGAAAGTGGATTCTCTCGACCATCAGGAGACAGAAGCCTTCCGCGAATCGATCCGGTCGTCTCACCTCTATCCGATCTTTCTTCACCTTCCCTATCTTCCCAATATCGCCTTCAGGAATTCACCATTTTACAGCCGTTCGATCGATTCGATCGTAATCGATCTCCAGAGGGCGGAACAGTTAGGGGCTCCCTATCTGATCATCCATATCGGCCACCGGATGGAATCCTCCGAGGAGGAAGCCATTGAGGCCGTCGCCTGGGCGATGAACCAGGCCTTTGACCGGGTTAGAAATTCAATCCTCCTGCTTCTGGAAAACACGGCCGGACAGGGGACGGAGATTGGTTATGAATTCGGTCAAATCAAAAAAATCATTGAACGGGTTGAGGCGAGAGAAAGAATTGGAATCTGCCTCGACATCGCCCATGCTTTTGAGGCGGGATATGATTTTTCGAATAAAGATGGGATTGAGAAGACGATCGACTCTTTTGATCAAACGATTGGCTTAAAACGGCTCCATCTGCTCCATCTCAATGACTCAAAGACCCCTTTGGGATCGAGGAAGGACCGGCACTGGCATATCGGAGAGGGCTGTATCGGACGGGAAGGATTCCGGTATTTGATCAATCATCCCCTGTTAAAACACCTTTCGGGCATCATGGAGACCCCGAGAAAAGATACGGTCGAAGATCTGAAGAACATGGAGGTGATCCGGAGTCTGCTTGAGTAAAAAATAACCTTTTACGTAACACTTTAGCGCTTTGAAAAGACCGTCTAATCCCCCTCCATCCCCCTTTGTCAAAAGGGGGAAATATTTCTCCTCCCTTTGGCAAAGGGAGGTGGGGAGGGATTTTAGAGTGTGATTTCAAACAACTAAATTGATAACGTTTTACAAATTATGAAATTGACATGATCCTCATCCATCCTCCTGTTGCCAAATTATGTGAGCCTCCTGCGGGTATCGCCAGACTCTGCGGCGCCATGGATTACCATGGCATAAGAAACACGGTCCTGGACGCGAACTTAGAAGGTCTCCTCCACCTTCTGAAGTCTTCACCCGGGTCACCGGATACATGGACCTCACGGGCGCTTCGTCATCTTCACGGACATCTCGACTCGTTGAAGAGTTGGGACGCTTATAGGAATGAGGACCGTTATCGCCGGGCCATCAAAGATCTGAACCGGCTTCTTGAGATGACATCACATTCCAGTCGTGTACGCATAAGTTTGGCGAATTATCAACACGAAGAACTCTCTCCAGCAAGGAGTGGAGATCTCATCAAATCCGCCGAACATCCAGAAGAGAATCCTTTCTATCCCTATTTTAGAAAACGGCTCACCGGGCTTTTGAGAAATGAACAACCTCCCTTGATCGGTTTTTCGCTCAACTACCTGAGCCAGGCCCTGTGCACGTTCGCAATGATCGGTTTCCTTAAACGGGAGTGGCCAGGGATACAATTGATTTTGGGGGGAGGACTCGTGACTTCATGGATGAGAAGGCCTCATTGGCAAAATCCATTTGAGGGTCTGGTGGATCATCTTGTGGCAGGACCAGGGGAAGTTCCTTTGCTTTTACTCATGGGGGTTCACCCCGTTAGAAATTCCGGCGGGGCATTAAACCCTCCTGGAATTATTCTAAAATGTGACCCCCCCGCTGGGCAGTGGGACATTATTTCTAACGGGGTAAAGGGCTTAAACGGATGCAGTGAGAGGGGGTTTGGGAATGATCATTACAGGCCAAGTTATGATTCTTTCCCTCTCAAAGATTACTTTGCTCCCGGGCCAATTCTTCCCTACAGCGCTTCAAGCGGGTGTTACTGGAACAGGTGCTCCTTCTGTCCGGAAAGGGCCGAGGGAAATCCTTATCTTGTTATTCCTGTTGAGGAGGTAATCAGCGATCTTCATGGGCTGGTTGAAAGACACCAGCCGGTTCTGATCCATTTTCTGGACAATGCGATCAGTCCGTCATTGCTGAAGGCAATCTGCGAACATCCTCCTGGTGTGCCTTGGTATGGCTTTGTCAGGATCACTCGCCATCTTACAGACCTCGATTTCTGTTTGGCCTTGAAGCGATCAGGATGTGTGATGTTAAAACTTGGTCTGGAATCGGGAGACCAGACGGTTCTCGACAATCTGCAAAAGGGGATCCATCTTGAAGAGGTTTCATCCGTTCTAAGGAATTTGAAAAAGGCGGGAATTGCCGCCTATGTCTATCTTCTCTTTGGGACTCCGCCTGAGGGCCTGATCGAAGCACGAAGGACGCTTGAGTTTGTGGCAAAGCATTATGATTGCATTGGTTTCTTGAATCTCGCCATCTTCAATATGCCGATCTACGGGCCCGAAGCCCAAGAGATGGAGACTAAACAATTTTATGAAGGAGACCTCTCTCTCTATACAAGCTTTAATCACCCGAAAGGATGGGGCAGGCCATTGATCAGGCAATTCCTGGACAAGGAATTCAAGAGACACCCTGCCATTGCGTCAATTGTGAGAAGAGATCCCCCTGTCTTTACTTCTAACCACGCCCCTTTTTTCTTTGCGGACTTGCGAAACAGCCCGATCATGGGAAGCGAGACATAAAACAGTAAAACCCCGTTAGAAATTCCAGCGGAGCATTAAACCCCGCCGGAATTATTATAGAACGTTACTCCGCTGCAGCCGCCGGCCCAGGCTCCGCCCCGGAGGGAGGGCCTCTGGCCCGGAGGGAGCAGTGGGGCATTATTTCTAACGGGGTAAAAGATCCCCTCGTCCGGAGGATAGCCTCCCTTCGGGATGCAAAATGCATCCTGGATGGCTTCCCAGGCCCGTTTCCGGCCTTTTCCTGGAACGCTTTTTAAACCATGCACGGCTTGAGCATGATCGGCAGCCATCCTTAAAACCTCCTCGGCCGTATCCCCGCATGCCTCAAAATTACAATCAAGACCCAAATCCTTGCACCTCAAAAACTTCTCCATCGTTATATCCTCCGGGAATTCAGAAAAAATAACACCTTTTTATTTTAAATTTAATCATCTCTTTTCCCTCGGACAAGAAGAAAGGCTTGAATCCTCAATAAAGATACTTATATTTAAAATGAGGAAGGGGGTGTTTTTATGGGAAAGGCAGTGAGCTGCAAGGATATTGGGTATGAATGCATGTTTACGGCCTGCGCCGAGACAGAAGCAGAACTCTTTGAAAAGACCCTGGAACATGGCCGGGTTGTCCATGGGATGAAAGAATTCTCGCCTGATTTTTACAATAAGGTGCTCTCTTCCATTCGAGAGGAATATTGCGATCTGGAAGATGAACTGTGCAAATACGAAGGGTGCTGCTGTTAGAAAGATTGAACAGGATCCCCATGGAGAGCGGTTTCCTGGGGGTGATGCAGAAATAGAGTCGTTGAAACCAAATCCTTCAAGGTTCTATGCGTAGAAGCCTGTCTTGACAAATATTCTCAAGAATCTTAAAAACCTCTTTCACATGCCCTCCTAGTGTTGTGTCTCAATAATCGCTTTACAATCCGTTCGTGGTGAGTCCCGCGAAGCGCGGGATCGAACCATGAACGGAACCCCTCGATATAGTTCACCCTTCGATCCCGCGTTTCGCGGGACTTAGGGCGAACGGGGTCTCTAAGGAAGTGTTAGAGACACTTCACTAGCTGGAAGAAATGAGTCGGTTTATTCTATAATAGTATATATACGGTGAAATCATGATGAGGAAAGGATTCTTTCTTTTCGTTCTCCTTTTGGCCTGGTTTTTTATTGGCTCCCTTTCAGAGGCCCAGGAGAAGAGAGGAAAGGAGTTGCGGTCATTGACTTTTGCGGGCGGGACAGAGATCGTCACTCTCGATCCTCAGTTTGCCACCCATGCTCACACTGCAAACGTGATCATGCACATCCACGAAACCCTGGTGAGATACGATGTCGATATGAACCTGATCCCATCGCTGGCCGAATCCTGGACGGTTTCAGAAAACGGGTTCATCTGGACGTTCCGTCTCAGGAAAGGAATCTCTTTTCATGATGGGACAGCATTCAATGCGGGAGCGGTCAAATATACGTTTGACCGGTTATTAGACTTTTCGAATGGTTCCCCCAGGAGAGATGCGCTCAGTATGGTGAAGGAGATCAAGGTGGTCGATCCTTATACCATCGACTTCGTCATGCTTAAGCCCTTCGCTCCTTTTCTAAATCAACTCACCGCTTACAATCTGGCCATCCTCAGTCCGAAGGCGGCTAAAAAATGGGGAAGGGAGTATAGTATTGCTCCGGCAGGGACCGGTCCATTTAAATTGGAAAGCTGGCCCTCTGGCGAAAGAGTCGTCCTCTCTCGAAATGATCAATATTGGGAGAAAAAGCCCCATCATGACAAATTGATTTTCAGAGTCATTCCGGATGACTCTGTTCGTGCAAAATTGTTATTGAAAGGGGAAGTGGATGTAATCTCACCGGTTCCCATCGCTCTCATCAGCTGGCTCAATCAATCGAAAGAGGTTCGTATCATTCATGAGAAGGGGTTTCGAACCATCTATCTCGGCTTTAATAATAAGATGAAACCCTTCGACGACCTCCGGGTTCGGAAGGCGGTTAGCCATATCATCGACACCGAAACCATTTTGAAAAATGTTCTAAAAGGTAAAGGAGGCATTGGCGGAGGTCATGAATCACCCTTCGTTCCGGGAGCTCATCAAGGGCTGAGACCCTACCCTTACGATCCTGCCCTGGCAAAAAAACTTCTGGCAGAGGCAGGATATGCAAATGGTTTCAGCACAACCTTCTATACACCGAAGGGCCGCTATTTTATGGATGAGGAGGTAGCCCGGGCAATACAGGCTCAACTCAAGGAAGCGGGAATTGTTGTTCAGATTGAGACTCCGGACTGGGCAACCTACATCCGTCTTCTTGAAAAGGGAACCGATATCCCCATGTTTATCATGGGCAAAGGAAGCCCCACCGCCGATCTCAATTTCACGCTAAATCATGGGATCAAAACGGGCGGAAAGATGAACTATTCCCAGTACTCGAATCCAAGGGTGGACAGGTTGATCGCAGAGCAGGAGGGGATCGTCGATCCAAAACAGCGGTTTCAGATTCTATACGAAATCCAAAAGACCATCTACGATGAAGTCCCTAACATCACTCTTTTCTATGAAGACCAAATCTTGGGAAAACGACGAAATGTTCACGGAATCGAAATCCACCCCTTTGAATTCATCAACCTCTCCCGGGCATTCAAGGCTCAATAAATACCTGCTCGAGCTCCATTTTATGAAAAACATACGGAATTTCAGCATCATCGCACATATTGATCATGGAAAATCGACCCTTGCCGACCGCCTCATTCAGATCACGGGAATGGTCGATGATCGAAACTTCAAAGATCAGATCCTGGACAATATGGACATCGAGCGTGAGCGGGGAATCACGATCAAGAGTCAGGCCATTGCCCTTCCCTATCATGCCAGAGATGGAGAGGAGTATGTCCTCAATTTGATCGACACGCCGGGTCATGTCGATTTCTCCTATGAAGTTTCCCGTGCCCTGGCCTCTTGCGAAGGCGTCCTCCTTTTGGTCGATGCGGCCCAGGGTGTGCAGGCCCAGACGATTGCCAATCTCTATCTGGCCATGGAAAATAACCTGGAAATCATCCCGGTCATCAATAAGATCGATCTTCCCACAGCAGATGTCGACCGGGTCATTGAGCAGATCGACTCGGAATTGGGACTCGACCCTTTTGGTTCTCTTAAATGTTCAGCCAAAGAGGGAATAGGGATCGAAGAGATCCTGGAGGCCATTGTGAAGAGAATTCCTCCTCCCAAAGGGAATCCAGAAGGACCGTTGGCTGCCCTGATCTTCGATGCCCAGTATGATCCTTTTCGCGGAACCGTGATCCACTGCCGGGTCTTTGATGGGACCGTAAAGAATGGAGATATTATCCGCCTGATGTCGAAACAGGCGACTTACAGGGTAGAGGAGGTGGGGCGATTTCTCCTCTCCAGGGAAAAACGGGAAAAGATCTCGGCGGGCGAAGTGGGTTACATTTTTGCAGGAGTCAAGACGGTTTCGGATGTCCACATTGGCGATACGATTACGCTCGACGACCGGCCCTGCGACAAACCCCTCCCCGGCTTTAAGGAATTCAAGCCCGTGGTCTTCTCTTCCATCTATCCCATTGCACCGGAAGACTATGAAGACCTGGCGGTTGCCCTTGAAAAATATACGTTGAATGATGCGGCCTTCGTCTATCAGAAAGATTCATCGGTGGCCCTGGGACAGGGCTTCCGATGCGGATTTCTTGGTCTTCTTCACCTTGAGATCGTTCAGGAAAGGGTGGAGCGGGAATATGATCTTTCAATCATTCTTTCCGTTCCGAGCGTTCGTTACCGGTTCACCTTGAAGGACGAGAGCGTCGTATACGTTGATAATCCGGCTCACTACCCGGACCCCATCTCCATAGAAAAGGGGGAAGAACCCTATATTCGTGCCATGCTGCTCATGCCGGAAAGATATCTGGGCGCAGTGATCAAACTCTGCATGGAGAAGCGAGGCGAAAACTCAAAGCTCAATTTTCTGGGTCCGGGGCGGGTTGATTTGACTTATGAGATGCCCCTGGCCGAGGTGATTTATGATTTTTATGATCGTTTCAAATCGATTACCCAGGGATATGGGTCCTTTGATTACGAGGTCCTTGACTACAGAGAAGGTCCTCTGGTCCTGGTGGACATCCTGGTCAACGGCGAGAAGGTGGATGCCCTGTCGCAAATTGCCCATCGCGATCAGGCCCGTCCCCGCGCCCTGCGGGCCTGCGAAAGATTGAAGGAAGAAATTCCCCGGCAGATGTTCAAGATAGCGATTCAGGGGGCGATCGGAGGAGAGATCATCGCCCGCACAACGATCTCTCCCTTCCGTAAGGATGTGACCGCAAAGTGTTACGGAGGCGATATTACCCGTAAGCGAAAACTTCTGGAGAAGCAGAAGAAAGGCAAAAAGAGGATGAAGACGATCGGTTCGGTCTCCATCCCCCAGAGCGCTTTTTTGGCTGTTTTGAAATCGGACACCGACAGTTAAACGCATAGGGCAAAGGGCATAGCGCATAGAGCACGGTATAAGAATTTTGTAACTCAGCTCTTTAGGACTGATAGCTTCTGAGTTTGAACCATTCGACCCAAGTAACCCAAGAAACACAATGAACTCAATAAACTCTGTAAAAAATCCTGGCCTCTACATTCACATTCCCTTTTGTGTGAGCAAATGTTTTTATTGCGATTTCTATTCAACAACGTCCATCTCTGCTGTTTCTGATTTTCTGGATGCCCTCTTCAAAGAGATGGAGATGTATTGTCACCAATTCAATCCCATCGACACAGTCTACATCGGAGGCGGGACGCCTTCTCTTCTCAATCCCGAGCAGTTAGAAAAAATCCTGACGAGAGTGAGGACAAACTTCAATCTGATAGAAACCCCGGAGATAACGATTGAGACCAACCCGGCTGATCTCAATCGGTCTTTTTTGGAATCGATATTTAAGATTGGAATCAACCGGATTAACATCGGAGTCCAGTCTTTTGATGAAAAAGTATTAGACTTTCTGGGAAGAAGGCATTCTGTTAAGGAGGCCATTTCAGCCATTGAGGCCTCGAGAAAAGCAGGATTCAAAAATATAGGACTCGATTTGATTTACGGTGTCCCGGGGCAGGGGATTGGGGTGTGGCTCAATACTTTGAAACAGGGTGTTGCTTTTTCACCGGAACATCTCTCCTGTTATCAATTAACACTCGAGGGGAAAACGCCTTTAGGGGTCAGGTGCCAGGCAGGAGAATTTTCAATTCCCGGGGACGAATTGCAGTACGAATTCTTTATGAAGACGTCCGGATTTCTCGAAGATGCGGGATATATCCATTATGAGGTATCGAACTTTGCAAGAGGAAAAGAGCATACCTCTCGGCACAATCAAAAATACTGGAACCACTCCCCTTATCTCGGTCTCGGTCCCTCGGCTCATTCCTTCCAGTCTAATCAACGCTGGTGGAACCATCGTTCCCTTGAACAATACCTCTCTGCGATCAACGAAGGA
>MGQQ01000142.1 GCA_001798855.1 Deltaproteobacteria bacterium RBG_16_49_23
GGTGGTAATTGTTATTAACCTCTATGAACTACAAAACATTGAGCTCGAAGAAAATCTTTTTGGATCGGGATGGAGACGGGATAACGGATAGCGTCGATCTTCAGCTCCACCTCTTTCCTTCCTGTTCTCACCCAGCCGTTTTAAGTGCAACGATGGATCTCTCGGCCTGTTTGGGATTTGAAACGATGGGGATGAACCTTCCATTGGCGGGACCAGGAGAGAAGAGAGATTCTTCTTTCAACCATCATCTTTATATCGGGCTGGATCACGAACTTAAGAAATTTGATTCTAAAAGAAAGGGAAATGAATATTGCCGGGGTCGAGAAGATGAGGTTTCATTAGCCAGAACCATCAGAAAGCTTTCGCTCTCTTTGATCTCATATAAGATTAGACCATTTAAGAATATTCCGGCGAAGGAAGATAAGAAGAGACGAGGGTTCGATCTCTTAAATCCATTTTCAAATCAGGGGTTCTATTACAACTCTCATAAATCGGTCTTGCCATTCCTCTTTCCATACAAAATTCTTTTATTCAGTCATCTGCATTTGAACACCGCGGTTGAAGCGGCAAACTTTGCTGCTCGATTAGGCCTGGAGAGTCTTGGCCTCTCTTTACCCCTTACCTTTCCTTTTGGAGAAGAACCCAAGCATCAGAGGAACTTTATCTATATCGGTAAGAGAGAGGATTTGGAAAAATACGGACTAACGGGATTTGGCGATATTCTTAAGGACGAATGGGATTCAGGAATATTTTTGCTTCCATCTCAAAAGAGGATTCCAGATGTCCTGATCTGTGGAGATGAGAAAGGGTTGGAAGAGATTTTACATTACCTCAGTTACCTTCCAACAGATTCAAGAGGAGTGAGGGACCGCATTCTTAGTGGGATCAAAATATTTCAGGATAGGATGGGCGACCTTATATCAAAAGAGCCCTCTTGTGGTATGTCTTCCCCTAAGAAGTTCGTTAGGGATTACACCATACCTGACGAAAGGGAAGAGATCCTTAAACTGTTGGAAAGAGGGGCAAAGAAGACGCGATCCAAACCCCAGTCTATTAAGATTGAAGTTCTCATGGCAAGACCTGAAAGTGTAAGGAGGAAGTTTAGAGAGGATATCAAAAGGTTATACAAAAGGCTTGGTCTGGGAAAAAGCAAAATACATATCACCGTCTTAAATGCCTATAAGCCTGGACTGAGCTGGATCAAAGAAGTCGTTTTAAGAGAGATCGCCCAGGAGGAAGTCGACAAGATCGAGATTGCCTTTAAGGAATTCAAAACAAAGGGGTTAGAAGAATCTATCCGCTGGCTTCAGGAACTCTATCCCGTTGATGAAATCTTAGCCAGGGTTTTATCCCTCCCAGGACAGAAGATCGCATTCAAGAAGGATTCGAGGATGAAAGAAGTCTATCGGGTTCGTGCGTGGCGGCGAGGGAAGGTTATTTATGAAAATCAGTTTTCCCCGAAATGGAAAGCACAACCTTATCTCCTTCCTTTCCCGCGGTCAGGAAAGGTTCATCCGTGTACGGGTTGGGTCAGAGTGAGATTCGATGGAGAAGAAGTTGTTGATCAAAGGGTAGCAACTGGGATAGAGCGCCTCTGGGGGGTTTATCAAAAAGAGCTTCTTCCTTTCGTTGCAAGAGAATTAAACCAAACTTTTCTTAGACGCCATTCCCTTCCAAGATACCCGATTTTTGAAGAGCTGCGTTTTGATATCTACTTCGATTACCCCATGGAAAGATTAGAGGTAGATGAGGAGCGCATTTCTCCTCTGGAGGCCCTCCATGAAGACCTGTACTTTGTGACATTAGATTTCTTTTCAAATTTGAGTAAAAAGAAAGGTCTAAAGGGCGTATCCCCGGGAAGAGTGCTTCCAATCATCCATTCTAACTTCCAAGGGAAGAATGGGAAGATTAAATTCACCTTGGTTCATCGATCAGAGAAAACCTTCTCTCCCTCTCAAAAGGATTGGGAGATCGGAATTTCTCTTAATGGCATTTTCTTCAATAAGTCAAGAGTAGGGATTAATCTCTTTGCGACGGGGGAGAAAAATAGGGACCGTCGTTGGCTAAAGAAGCGATTAAAATCATACACCGATAGAGAGATGAATGGCTTTAAAGTCAAGAAGATTACAGAAGATGAACAGAAAGGTTTTCATTTGATCGCCTCCGGTCCCGTTTTTTCAAAGGAGCGGGAATCTCTTAAAGAAAGAGGACGATTAAACCCGATCCAAATTCCAATGGAGCGACCCATCGGATATTCAGAGGGTATTAGAATCATTCAGTCATTAGGAAATTTCCCAGGTGTCAATGTGGTCGACGAGGGCCGGTCTTTCAGAGGGCTCCGTATTTTATCCTTACAACACACCTTTCCCAGCCCGAGTGCTTTCATATCCCATGCGAAACGAGTTCTTTGCAGATCGACCTTATTCGTCAATTGCCGGCATCATGCCAATGAAATTTCGAGCACCAATTCAGGTCTGAGACTGTCCTACATTCTTGCCACTCAACGTCCGTTCCAAGAGCTTCTCAAAAAAGTGAATTTAGTGATCAATCCGATGGAGAATGTAGATGGTATGGCGATTCTGGAAGAGATCCTGGAATTCACTCCTACTGATAAACTACATGCGGGCAGATACAATAGTGCAGGCCAGGAGTATTATCAGGAATACCTCAATCCCCAAACTCCATTTGGGGAGGCGAAAGCAAAACCAGCTATATGGGAGAGGTGGCTTCCGGATATTTGCGTCGATGACCATGGATTTCCTTCGCATGAATGGGACCAGCCCTTTTCAGGGTATGCACCCTTCCGATTTCGGGAATGGTGGATCCCAAGAGCCTTGTTCTACTTTTACCTCCCCCATCTTGAGAAGAGAGCAGACTCAGGTCAGCGGGTTAACTCTGAAGTTTTGAAGAATTGGATTATCAAGGCCATTTCAAAAGAGATAGAGATCATGAAAAGGAACCGGGCCTTCTCAGATCGGTATTATAAATACAGACAAAGATGGCTGAAGGGGGGCATCAAATCAAAAGATCCCATCCCGTGTCTCCCACTGCAGAAACGTTTCCGGCGAACAAATTATTCACATCGTTACCCTCATATCACCACTGTTGACTTCATTACGGAAGTGGCCGACGAGACTGCACAGGGAAAATTTCTGAGAACCTGCGTCAATGCTCATCTACAAACAAATCTATCCATCCTAAACCTATTGAGTTCTTTTGATATTTCTGTTAAAAAACTGTATCGAAGTGAGAATGGACAAAGCCACTTTATGTGGTATCGGGAAAGGCCATTGGATTTTAAACGTATAAGAGAGGAGGGATAAGGAAGGCATTGCGGAATGTGGATTGTGGAATGCGGAATTCTAATAAAGTCAAAAGTTAAGATTTCTAAGTATTCTCTAAAGAATCAAGGAGGGATATTATGAAAAGGGGGAAATTGCTATTTGTAATTTTTATGGGGTTGATGGTGATTCCCTCCCTGGTCTTGGCGCAGACTCCTGTAAAGGGTGGAACGCTGACCTGGGGAAGGGGAGGGGATTCGGTTACACTTGATCTAGCCCAAGCAACGGATGGTGAATCGATTAAAGGTGGGATTCAGGTTTTAGAAAATCTTGTGATATTCAAGAAAGACAGCATGGATGTGGAACCCCAATTGGCCACATCTTGGGAGGTTTCGAAAGATGGCCTCGTCTGGACATTCAAATTGAGAAAAGGTGTTAAATTCCATGATGGAACACCCTTTAACGCCAATGCGGTGAAGGTTTCTTTCGATCGTGTCATCGACAAAAACCATCCTTTCTACAAATATGGAACCTGGAGGTATCCGGCTCTGGGCCTTGGTCCGGTCAAAGAGGTGAAGGTGATCGATGAATATACCGTGACTCTGAGAACAGAAAAACCCTACGCACCTCTGGTCGCGAACCTGGCCCTCTGGCTCTGCCCCATCCTCTCACCTGCTGCCATTGAGAAATACAAGGAAGACATTGGACGAAATCCCGTAGGCACGGGACCTTTTAAGTTTGTCAAATGGATAAAGGATGATCAGATCATCGTAGAGCGGAATGATGACTACTGGGGACAGAAATCTCATCTTGACCGAATTATCCTGAAATCGATTCCTGAAGTTTCCGCCCGTTTCATGGCCCTTCAATCCGGTGCCGTAGATATCGCCGATGATCTTGATCCCGATTCTATCCAGATGGCAAAGGCCAATCCAAATTTCAAGATCATAGAACGGCCCAGTGTCAACATAGGATATCTGGCCATGAATACGAAAAAGCCCATCCTCAGTAACAAGCTGGTACGCCAGGCTATCAGTCACGCCATCGATAAACAGACGATCATCAACACGATCTTTCGTGGACTGGCTATCCCCGCACTGAACCCTTTCCCACCGAGTATGTGGGGCTACAATTTTAAAATTAAAGACTATGAGTACAACGTCCAGAAGGCAAAAGACCTTCTTGCAAAAGCAGGTTATCCCAAGGGATTCGACACGGAGCTCTGGGCCATGCCTGTTTCAAGAGCCTACATGCCTGAACCGGTCAAGACAGCCGAGCTGATCCAGGGGTATCTGGCTACCGTAGGGATTAACGCCAAGATCGTGCGGTATGAATGGGGTGTCTATCTGGATAAGACTGCCAAAGGGGAGCATGATCTGTGCATGCTGGGCTGGCTCGGAGGAAATGCCGACCCGGATAATTTCCTTTACGGCCTTCTCCACTCGGACAATGCAAAGCCACCGGCGGCCAATATTGCTTTCTGGGAGAATGCCGAATTTGGCAAACTGGTCAAAGAAGCTCAGACCATTTTTGGTAAGGAGAAGCGTGCCCCTTATTATTTAAAGACGCAGGAGATCTTTCATGAAGAGGCACCCTGGGTTCCTCTCGCCCATTCAACCATTGTGAGAATCTATAATAAGAAATTACATGATGTTCCACTTCGCCCAAACGGATTGAATTCGTTCCAGATGATCTGGAAGGAGAAATAAAACAAATTCCCCCATCCCCTCTCGGTTTAGAGTCGTACCGACTTTCCTAAAGGGGGGAGAGGGGGGATTAAGTTTTGGATGTTCTATCCACGAAATGGTGTAAAAATTATTGGCCCGATTCATCTCCAGACGATTATTTCATCTCATCTTTATTCTCATCGGGGTCTCCATCTTAGTCTTTTTGATGCTAAGGCTCATTCCAGGAGATCCCGCCCACCTTCTTGTAGGCGAATTAGCCTCACCTCAGGATATAGCCAGGATTCGTGAAAAACTGGGCCTCGACAGTTCGTATGTCTATCAGTATTTCATCTATGCCAGCAACCTGTTGAAAGGGGATATGGGGACGTCGATTCGTTCTAATGTTCCGGTCTCACAGGAGATATTCGTTCGTTTCTTGGCTACGGTGGAACTTTCGATCGCAGCGATGCTCATCTCAAGCTTGATCGGTATCCTGGCAGGTGTGATCTCATCCGTCAGGCAGTATTCCATCTTTGACTACTTCTCCATGATGATGGCCTTAGTGGGAATATCGATGCCGATCTTCTGGCTGGGTTTGATGCTCATGTATCTCTTTTCCGTCAAATGGGGAATCCTGCCGATGATGGGCCGTTTCACCATGGGTTTGGACTATCATGTCATCAGCGGACTTGTGATGCTCGATAGCCTCCTGAGTGGGGATATCCAACTCTTCTTTAATTCTGTCAAACATCTCATTCTTCCGGCATTCACCTTGGCCACGATTCCTATGGCCATCATCGCCCGTATGACCCGGTCGAGCATGCTCGAAGTGATGTCGAAAGATTATATACGGACTGCCCGGGCAAAAGGATTGAGTCGTGGCACAGTCATCTTTAGACACGCGCTGAAGAATGCCTTTCTCCCTATCATCACGGTGATCGGCCTAAACTTCGGTCTTCTGCTCGGAGGAGCGGTTTTAACCGAGACCATTTTTTCATGGCCTGGATTGGGGCGGTATGTCGTGGATTCCCTTTCGGCGAGGGATTACCCTGCTGTCCAAGGGTGCATCCTATTCTTTGCTGTGATTATGGTCATCGTCAATCTGACAGTGGATATATTCTACCTATATCTTGACCCGAGGTTGCGGATTGATGGAAAAGGTTGAAGCACTTGTGGAACTAAAAAAGAATAAGACGGCCATGGCTGGGCTTATCCTGATCTGCTTTCTATTGATCCTTGCTCTGATCGGACCGTGGATCTCGCCGCACCCTCCTCTTGTCCCTGATCCAATCAATCGGCTCAAGGGACCTTCGTGGAGTCATCCCTTCGGGACAGATAGCCTCGGTCGTGATATTCTCAGTCGTGTGATCTATGGGAGCCGGATTTCTATTATTATCGGTTTGATTGCAGTCTCCATCTCTCTCGTGCCCGGCACCATTCTGGGCCTCCTCTCCGGCTTCTATGGAAGAAAAGTGGATGAGCCCATCATGAGAGGGATGGACATCATGCTTGCCTTTCCAGCCATTCTCTTAGCGATCTTTATCACTGCGATTTTAGGGCCCAGTCTCTTGAACACGATGATTGCCGTAGGAATTGTCTATATCCCCCATTATGCCAGAATTGTTCGGAGCTCTGTCCTCTCTCTGAAGGAGCAGCTCTTCGTGCAGGCTGTGAGGTCTCTCGGCGGAAGCAATTTACGGATCATTTTTCTCCATATCTTCCCCAATACCATCCCACCCATTATTGTCTATGCAACATTAGGAATGGGAACGGCTGTCCTACAAGCAGCGGCTCTGGGGTTTTTAGGGCTTGGGGCTCAGCCTCCAACACCGGAGTGGGGTGCCATGTTGAGTGAGGGAAGACAGTATATACAGAATGCTCCTCATGTAGCTGCTTTTCCGGGTATTGCTATCTTTATGTTGGTATTGGGGTTTAATCTCTTCGGAGATGGATTGAGAGACATTCTGGATCCGAGTTTAAGGTGAACAATAAAAAGTACAAGGTTTTAGGCATAAGGCGTAGGGTGAAAGAGTAATGGCGGCTCCCTTATTAGAAATCCAAGGGCTTAAAACCTTCTTCTTTACCCGGAAAGGCGTCGTCAAGGCGGTCGATGGGGTAGACCTTTCTTTAAATGAAGGTGAAACCCTTGGTCTGGTTGGAGAGTCAGGTTGCGGCAAGACGGTGACCGCGCTATCCATCATGCGCCTTATTTCAGAGCCCATCGGGCGGATTACAGAAGGTTCGATCAATTTTGAAGGAAAAGACCTCGTGGCGGCAACAGAATCAGAGATGCGAAAGATCCGAGGAAATCGAATCTCCATGATCTTCCAGGAGCCAATGACTTCTCTTAATCCCGTTTTAAAAGTGGGGGATCAGATTTCAGAAGCGATTCAACTTCACCAGGATGTTTCGAAAAAAGAGGCATGGGATCGCTCCATCGAAATGCTTCGGTTGGTCGGGATCCCGTCACCCGAGTCGAGAGTGAACGAGTATCCTCACCAGATGAGTGGAGGGATGAGGCAGCGGGTGATGATTGGGATGGCCCTTTCATGCCATCCAAAACTGATGATTGCAGACGAACCGACTACTGCCCTCGATGTGACGATTCAGGCTCAAATTCTCGACTTGATTAACCGTCTGAAGGAGAGAGTGGGTTCTGCCATTCTCCTTATCACCCATAACTTAGGAGTGGTGGCTGAGGTGGCACAGTATGTCGGAGTGATGTATGCGGGCTATATCGTTGAATATGCGGATGTCATCACTCTCTTCAAAGAACCAAGACATCCCTACACGGTTGGTCTCTTCCAGTCCATTCCCAAAAAGAAAGGTTCAGCGAAGAGGGAGAGGCTTCAGGCGATTCCAGGACTCGTCCCAGATCTCTTAGAATTACCCAAAGGCTGCAAATTTCAAGATCGCTGCTCCCGTGTATTCCAAAGGTGCAGAGAAGAAGCTCCTCTTCTACTAAAGTTGAATGGTAGCCATCAAGTAAGATGTTGGCTTTATGAATGAAGAGATTTTAATCATTCAGAGATTAAAAAAGTATTATCCCATCCGCAGAGGGTTCTTCGCTCAGGAACCTGTTCTGGTAAAGGCAGTGGATGGAGTCGATCTTACGATCAGAAGAGGGGAGACCTTAGGGCTGGTCGGTGAGAGCGGGTGTGGAAAATCGACCTTGGGCCGGCTGATCCTCAGGCTCGAGGATCCAGATGAAGGCACGATAACATTTGAAGGTGAGAATATTCTTTCTTTTGATGATGATCAGCTCCGAAAGTTTCGAAGAAATATCCAAATCATTTTTCAGGATCCTTACTCATCTCTTAATCCGAGAAAGAAGGTCGATTTTATCATCGGCGAACCATTGGCCATCCACGGTCTGGCGAGAGGGAAAGAGCTGGAGGAGAGGGTGGTTGAATTGATGAAAGTGGTCGGTCTGAGAGCGGAGCAGAGGTTTCTTTATCCTCATCAATTCAGCGGTGGCCAACGCCAGAGGATCGGGATTGCGCGGGCCCTTGCCCTTCAACCTAAGTTAGTGATCGCCGATGAGCCTGTCTCCAGCCTCGATGTCTCCATCCAGGCTCAGATTGTCAATCTATTATTGGATCTTCAGTCAGAGTTCGGTCTCACTTACCTTTTCATTTCACACGATTTAAATCTAATTGAATATGTCTCAGATTGGGTAGCGGTGATGTATTTGGGTAAAACTGTGGAATGGGCAAATCAGGAAGTGATTTATGACCATCCGATCCATCCTTATTCTGAGGCCCTCTTCTCTGCCGTTCCGACGACTGACCCCCTGACCAAACGCAAGCGCATTCTCCTCGAAGGCGATGTCCCGAGCCCAATCAATCCCCCTTCTGGATGCCGGTTTCATACTCGATGTCCTCTTCGGATTGATTTCTGTGAAAAAGAAGAACCTCTATTGAATAAGAGACCGAATGGATCCTTGGTCGCCTGCCACGTGAGGTAGAAGAAAGTTATTGGGTTATTGGGTCATCGAGTTATTGGGTTAATGATTAAGAGTGTATCCTGTCATTCTGAACTTGTTTCAGAATCTCAAATGAGGAGACCTATAAATCTCTGACCCTTGTTAACGGTTCACTCGATCCATCTAATGAATTTATCCAGATTTTCCCTATAAGATTTGAAGCGGTTAATCGGACTCTTTTCATCGGGATATCCGAGAGCTACTCCGATCACTACCATTTTATTCTCCGGGATATTGAGCAGCTCTTTGATCTCATCTTCATAGGCTGTGATCAAACCGATGGGGCAGGTTCCCAATCCAAATTCGTGCGATGTCAGAATGAGGTATCCCAAAGCCAAGCCAATATCAACCACTCGGGCTTTAGGGAATGAATCATCGAGACAGAAAAAAATCGCTACGGGAGCTCCATAAAAATTACAGCTCCCTTCATTGATAAATTGATTCGGATCAACTCCCATCTCTTCGAAAAATGGGTTCATCAATTCGAGAGTTTTAGCCCCCCGCTTGGCAAATGTTTTGGGAAGGGGTTTGACATTTCCAGGCCCGCAGGAGATCTGTTTTTCTTTATATGCCTTGATGAGCCTCCGACTCAATCTCTCCCTCTCTTCTCCTGTCACAACGACAAATTCCCAGGGCTGGAGGTTAATGGCGGATGGAGCGAGAATTGCCATTTTTAAGATCTCTTCAATCGTTTGTTTTGGAACAGGATCAGGCTTGAATGCCCTGACGCTTCTTCTTTCATTAATTACTTTAAGCAAATCCATAATAAATTCCTTTCAGAATTTTGTGCTTTTCGGACGAACGGCTTAAAAATAACGTATCCATGTTTGATGTGTCAAGGCCAGAAAAAAGGCCAGAAAAAGAGAGTAAACCCCGTTAGAAAGGACATGGCTTTGACCCCTGCTTCAATAAGGAGCTGATGCCTCCTCTTTATAGCATTCCCGGCATAAATGCTTGGGCTTTCTAACGGGGTAAAAACAGAACAAAAGACCAAATTAAATTTGATACGTTCGACGGCGCCAAACCCCGATTTTTAAATCGGGGTAATGGTTCGACAAGCCCCTCGACAGGCTCAAGGCCCAGAGTTTATCGAAGGGGCTCACCATCCCGAGCAGAGTCGAGGGAAAAGCGCCGCTCAGTATCAACCCTGAGCCCCTCGGCTGTACTCGGGGCCTTGAGCTTGTCGAAAAGGCATACCCCGGGTGCCTGTCCTGAGCGAAGTCGAAGGATCAGACCGGGGAGTCGAATGGGTTGATTTTTTTCTGTATTTTTGGTAGCTTAGGACAAACTCGAATTCTCCCCCTCTCCTCTTGTGCCTGCCTGCGGTAGGCAGGGGAGAGGACAAGACTGCCTGCCCTGACTGCCGTCAGGCAGGCGCAGGCAGAGAGGTGAGGGGATGAAAAAATGTGTTTATGAGGAAATTAACGCCAAATGAAGGCCTATTCTAAAAAGGAATGGGGTTTTTTGTTTCCAGAAAGAACCGAAAGGAGTAAACCATGCCAGCGATTGCATCTCTTGAAGATTTAAAATCTGCCCAGAAAGATCTTCTGGAAGCGAAGGACTTGAACAAGTTGAAGGCGGTATTTAAGAAATGGCGCAGGATAGGTTGGAAGAATGTCTGCAAATTGTGGTTGGAGGAAAGGACGCCACAATAATTGAAAGATTAGTGTGAGAAGTGATAGTGTAGACCTGATATCACCAGTTATGTACCACATTGGGGAAAATATGATCGATTTCAAAGAAAAAGCGAATCTAATCTGGGCGGTCGCTGATTTATTGCGTGGGGATTACAAGCAGGCTGATTATGGAAAGGTCATTCTGCCCATGACGGTGCTTCGGCGCTTGGACTGCGTTTTGGAGCCAACAAAGCAAAAAGTACTAAACTTTTTACCAAAAGTTGAGAAGATGTCTCAGGCAGCGATTGACGCAACCCTTAATAAAATAGCAGGATTCAATTTTCATAACCGCAGTCAGTTTAACTTCAAGAAACTGGGAGCTGACCCAAACAATATTGCCGCCAATCTCCGCAATTTTATCAATGGGTTTTCCGCCAGCGCCAGGGAGATTATAGAGTATTTTAATTTTGACGAACACATTTCACGA
>MGQQ01000143.1 GCA_001798855.1 Deltaproteobacteria bacterium RBG_16_49_23
ATAAACCTGAAAAAGGGTGTCGGGATGTTTTTCAAAAAGGTCAAAGAGGTCCTTTCGCAGAAAGGGTTCCCCGCCGGTGATGATCACCAGGTAGATGCCCATCTCCTTGCATTCTCCGACCAGGCGATCGATCACCTCAAAAGGGATCTCCTCTTCGGTCGAATAGGAACCCGAGTAACAGCCAAAGCAGTTCAGATTGCATCGCATCGTGGGACTGATCAGCATCGCATTGGGCGGCTTAAATCCTCTCTCCTCTTCAAATGCCTTTCTGCGGTTGGTGCCCACGAGGAGCTGGTTGACGATGAAGTTGGTGATGATCTTCTTCCGGTGGTGAGGGTGAGTCTCTTTGAGAACCCTTCTCGCAATGGTCAGGGCCGGATGATCGGTCTGGAAGAGAGTCCGGATCCACCGGATCTTTTCGCGGTAGGCCTCTTTCCGGGGAATCTTTTCGGCCAGATGGGTGAGGCGAATCAAGTTTTCCTTTGAAGCATTTGCCAGGAGGGAAAGAGCCGAAGCCGTAAATTTTTCGATGGAGTAGAATTTCGCTTTCTGATAAAGATCCATACGTTTCACCAGAGCAGGCTTCGAAGATATAGTTTACAGACAAGCCAGGTATCGGTCACGGGTTTGAAATGGCTGGAACTCGTGCCATCCACCCTCGGAACATCGATGGGAATGGATAACACACTGAACCCCTTTTTGCAAGCTTTGATCAGGAGCTCCAATTCCATCTCGAACCCGGTGGTCGTGAGTGAAATTTCCCTTAAGATTTTCGTGCGAATCAGCCGGAAACCGGATTGACTATCCGTGATGTCACAATGGCAGAGCCGGGCAACCGCTTTTACTCCCAATCGATTCCAGAACCGGCGTAGAAAGGTCATTCGATTGAATCCTCCGGCCCGCGAGGCAATGAGGAGATCGGGCTGAACGATTTGAAATATCCGGAGGAGAGAAGGGATCGCCAGAGGATCATGCTGACCATCCGCATCGAGAGTGATGATCAACTCATAATCCTTTTCGAGGATAGACTGGAATCCTGAACGGAGAGCAGCCCCTTTCCCACGGTTGAAGTGATGCTTCAACAGGTGGACGCCATACTCCAAGGCAATCCTTTCCGTCTCATCTGAGGAGCCATCATCCACGACAATCGTATCGAGGCCAAGGGATCGCGTCTTCTCCAGAACGGGGCCGATCGTCCCTCCGGCATTATAAGCAGGAATGAGGACACAGATTTTAATCACCGATAACCTCTTTGATGTTGGAACCTCTAAAGCATCGAGGAGGATCCGGATCTCGCCTCGATCCTAATCCTCCATATCTACCGTCAGTATGTTCTTCATTGCCGTATTCCCGCATGGCTATTCATTGTAGAGGAACGTAGGGTTGCTGTCAATGTAACCCAAGCTGCAGAGTAAATTTGTTCTTCAAACAATTCACTGCAATAACACGACGTTATGGTTGTTTCTGATCTTTTGTGCTGCGGTGTGAAACAGAAAACAAGACACCTCATTTAATCAACAAGTGACGATGGGCACACAAATGAAAGGGCCTCTATTGATAGCCCTTTTACATTTAGAACAAATTTACCGTGACCCAAGCTGAATTCACCCTTGACATCCGGTTATTTCTATAGTAGCTGTACCCTAACTGTATTTCAGGAGTACTTTAATCTTATGATGAAGCAAAGATTTAAATCCCCTTCCAGCAAAAAGGCAAATTCAAATTCCCTTCGGGAGCAAGTCTATAATGATCTGCGCATGGCCATCCTCACCGGGAAAATTGTCTCTGGAACAAGGTTAGTGGAGTCCACATTAGCGGTTGAAATGGGTGTGAGCAGGACGCCGGTCAGGGAGGCTTTACACAAACTCGATTTGGAAGAATTAGTTCACTCCATACCGAGAGTGGGATACATCGTCAACGACATGACGGAATACGACATCGAGGATCTCTTCTCTGTGCGGACCGCCATTGAGCAGCTAGCCGCAAGATGGAGCCTTGGCAGGATCACACCTAAGGAAATTGAAAAGATTGAAAATAATTTAGAAAAGGCGGACAGGATTCTCAAAGAGGGCTCGACTAAAAAGATGATCGGCCTGGATACGGAGTTTCATGAAATCATTTGCAAGGCGAGCCGGAGCAAAAGGCTTTGCCAAATCAGTCAGATATTGAGAGAACATATGCTGAAGTTCCGGATGGCCTGCCTTCATATTCCCGAAATCGCCAAAAGGGCTCGAGATGGCCATTTTGAAATCTTCAAAGCCATCCAATCAAAAAATCTGCAAAGGGTTGATGATTCTATGCTCCGACATATGTCAGAGACCAAGAAGGATATATTAAACTATATGAAGACGTTAAGGGAAAATTTAGCTTAAACCCATTATTCTGTCAGGTTCATGCAAGCTAACGATATGAAAAAAAACTTAGGTTTCTATTGAGACGTTTTTTAAAACAAATCCTTAGAACCAGCATGGGTCTGAAATATAACTGTATCCGATGATGAAAAATAAAAAAATCATAATCATTGGTCCTGGTAGAATGGGGTTGGGGATTGGACTGGCCTTTGCATTTAAAAATGCCCAAGTAAAAATCATTGATGGGAAACAGAGATCGTTTGAAGAATATGGAAGAGTCGAGAAGAAGGCGAGGGAAGAGCTCTACTCCAATCTGAAGTTTTTGAAAAAGGTAGGATATTTAAAAGGGGATTTAAAGAGGGTCATATCAAACATTTCGTTTTCTTACGGGATAAACAAAGAAAATTTAGAAGGTGATTTTATATTCGAGGCCATCCCGGAGAAGCCAGATTTAAAGATAGAATTATTTAAAAAAATTTCTCCTTATGTTCATCGAGAAGCGGTCTTAGCCTCTACCACCTCAACTATAAATATTAATACATTGAAAAAAGGCTTTATCCATCCTGATAAGTTATTGATCACCCATTGGTTAAATCCTGCTTTTATTATTCCCCTTGTTGAGATTGCCTTTTCCAGCGAGACAGATCCCCGTTCGATTGAGCACATGAAAAATCTCCTTAAAAGGATTGGGAAAGTGCCTGTGGTATTGAAAGATAGCCCGGGTTTTATCATTCCAAGAATACAAGCCGTTGCTATGAACGAGGCGGTCCGGATTTTGGAGGAAGGAGTCGCAACCCCAGAAGATATTGATCGGGCCATTAAAACGGGTTTCGGCTTCAGATTGTGTGCCTTTGGTTTACTGGAATTTATCGATATGGGTGGACTGGATATCCTTTACTATGCAGATGATTTCTTGCATTCCGCTTTTAAGAGTGAAAGATTTAAGGTCCCAAAACTGATCAAAGAAAAAATGGAAAAGGGGGAAACAGGCCCCCGCACAGGGAAAGGGATCTATGAATATAAAGATGTTGAAATCAAAACCCTCTTTGAGAGAAAGTACAGGGATTTGATTAAGCTGCTTAGGTTCGTGAAAGGGTAGTCTTTGTTTCTTCTTTCAGAAAGGGTTAAATAAAGATGAAAAGGGTAGCTGTACTGGGTGGCGGTAATGGAGCCTTTGCAATGGCTGCGGATTTGGCCTTTCAAGGGTTTGAAGTCAGGATGTGGAGCAAGTATTTCGACGAATTCAAGGAGATTAAGAAGACCTATACGATCAAGGTATCAGGTCCTCTCATGCAAGGGGAAGCAAAAGTCTCCATGATAACGGATATTATGAAAGAGGCCATCCAGGATGCAGACCTCATCTGCTCTCCCATTCCCGCATTTACCCAAATATCTGTTGCCGAGAGTTTTTTGCCTCACTTGGAGGATGGGCAGGTCATCTTTCTTTCACCTGGAACTTTTGGTTCTTTTCTCATGTATAGACATTTGAGAGAAAGGGGGTGTAAAAAAGATATTGCCATTGGTGAAACAGGAACCCTTCCGTACTTGACAAGGAAGATGAGTCCACAGGAATCTCGAATTGTTGTCAGGGCCTGTAATCTACCCACAGGTATTTTCCCAGGGAAAAAGACGAAAGAAGCCATTGAGAAAATTAGGGCCGTTTTCCCTTCCGTTCATCCTGTCGAAAATGCCTTGTCCGCTGCTCTCATGAACGCTGGTCCTATCCTTCATTCTCCATTGGTTGTGTTGAATACAGGTCCAATTGAGAATCCTGCACCTTATGATATCCATAACGAAGGGACTACTCTGGGTATCAGGAAAATCATCTCTCTCCTTGACGAGGAAAGAATCGCTGTGAGAAAGGCATTAGGGTTTCAGCCAAACCACTATCCATTGGAAGACTATTACGATGAGACGAGGCCAAACGAGTGGATGTATCCAAGGGTTGCAAAGAAGTTGTTAATGGAGAGCAGATTATGGTATGAAAAGATTGACTATCAACATCGATATGTTACTGAGGATATCGCTTGCGGGTTAGCCCTCTTAACTTCTGTTGCAGATTATATTGGAGTGGATATTCCGATCGCCGATTCATTAATCACCCTTGCAGGAGCGGTTGCCGGGACGAATTTTATGGAGACGGGAAGGACTTTTAAGTCGTTAGGTCTTTCCCAATTCTCGGTCGAAAAATTGCGGAAAATTCTAAACGAAGGATTTTAAGAAAGTGCTGCGGTAATATGTCAAGTGAAAAATGAAAACAAAAGTATCCCCTCAGAAAAGGTTTTTAGACAGCCTGGAAAACTAACGTTACAACAACAAACAGAAAGGAGATGCCATGACAGTCAAACGCCAGATACCTACTTTTGTCGTGTTTTTTGTCGCCGTAGCAATGATGTTGGGCGGCGGCATTTCATCGCAGGCCCAAACCAAGGAGAAGCCCATAACCCTCACATATGCGTTTTTTGCCCCGGCAGGCACGTTCCCCGGAAAACAGATGACCCACTGGGCCGAGGAAATCGAAAAACGCACGGATGGATTGGTGAAGGTTAAAACTTTCCCGGGGGGCACTCTCTTGGGAGCCGGGGATATGTACGACGGTGTATTGAGAGGGGTGGCAGACATAGGTCTGAGTTCGCCCTCATATGATCCGGGACGTTTCCCCCTCACCTCAGGGGTCGCCCTTCCTGTCAAGTTTCCGAATGCCACGGTGGCGAGTCTGACCCTGCTGGACATCATGATGGAATTCAAGCCCGCTGAGTATGAACCATTTAAAATTATCACCATGTTCACGGGCGAACCCGGACATATCCAATCCAGAAAACCGGTCAAGAGTCTTGATGATTTGAAAGGAATGAAGCTGCGGGCGGCCGGCACGGGCGTGCCTGTTTTAAAAGCCCTTGGAGCGGCCCCTGTCGGTATGCCCATGCCCCAGGTTCCGGAGTCGGTTCAAACCGGTGTCATCGATGGGACCATGACATCCCGGGAAGTGTTAAAAGACTTCAAACTTGCTGAACTGCTCCGCTACGTGTTGGAGTACCCGACCGTGGTCGTCTCCTTTGCTGCGGTGATGGACAAAAAAAAGTGGGACTCCCTTCCCGATAAAGTGAAAAAGGTTATCGACGAGCTCTCGCGGGAGATGGCTATCTGGACCGGGCAGTACCATGATAAACAAAACGTGGGCGAGGCACTTGCCTGGTCGAAGCGGGAGCACAACTTGCAGATCCACACGCTTTCGAAAACCGACGCAGCCAAATGGGATGCCCTGCTCGCTCCGATGGTTGAAAGCTGGAAAAAAGAGATGGGCGCCAAGGGGCTGCCGGCAGAAAAATTTATTGAACGCCTGAAACAGCTCACGGACAAGTATGCACAGGAATACAAGTAGGAATCGATTGAGCCCATCGATGCTTTCGCCTCGCTTCCCTTTTCGGTCGGTTTCGGGAAGCGAGTTGCGATAGGAGAAATGTATTGTGGATTTATTAGACCGGTTTAACGCCATGCTGAACAGGGGACTTGCCTTCGTGGCAAGTCTTTCCCTGATCGCAATGATGCTGGTCACGGTGGGGGAGATGGTGTTCAGGATGTTCGGCCACCCGATGGCTGGAACCGTCGAAACCATCACCTGGCTTGCCGCAGTGACGACGGCATTTGCCCTGGGCTACACCCAAATCCACAAGGGACACGTCTCGATCGACCTTTTTGTCAATCGCCTGGGCCCGCGACTTCGCGCCGTGGTAAACATGCTGATGTATCTAACCTTGGCGTCGCTGTTTATGATCGTAACGTGGAACATATTTCTCCATGCAGGTGTCCTTAAGAAGTCGGGTTCGCTCTCCGAAACCATGAGAGTCATTGTTTACCCATGGGTTTACCTGGTCTCTTTGGGTTGCGCGGGGTTGACCCTTGCGTTGGTCGCGGACTTTATAAGGTCTTGTGTGAAAGCCTTTAGCCGAAGAGAAGGCAAAGGGTAGCCAAATTTTTCTTACAAACCGAAAGGTAATAAATGAGTCCTAACACGGCGGCCATCCTGGGATTGATCTTTCTTTTCGTACTGATGGCCCTTAGAATGCCTGTTTCCTTTGCCATGATCCTGGCCGGGTTTTTGGGCAACGCCTACATCGTCTCAACCGACGCTGCGATTTACATGCTGGCCACAAACGTGTGGGGACAGCTTACCTCTTACGGGCTGAGCGTCATTCCGATGTTTGTCCTCATGGGGCAGTTCGCCTACCACTCCGGCATCACCGAAAGGCTCTACGATGCGGCCTACAAGTGGGTGGGAAGGCTGCCCGGCGGGTTGGCAATCACCACCATCCTCTCCAGTGCAGGGTTTGCGGCAATCTGTGGCTCCAACTCCGCGGCTACTGCGACGATGGGTACCATTGCCCTACCCGAGATGAAACGATACGGTTACGATCGTGCGTTAAGTGCGGGAACCGTGGCCATCGGGGGAACCCTAGGCGTCGTCATTCCGCCGAGCGTTGTTCTCATTATCATAGCGGTACAGACCGAGCAGTCCATCATCCCGCTCTTCATCGCCTGCATCGTGCCGGGCGTGTTTCTGACCCTGCTCTTCTCTTTGATCGTTTTTTGGCTATGCATCCGAAATCCCAACCTGGGCCCACCGGGATCGAGAACCAAAATGAGGGAGAAGCTGTCCTCTTTGGCGGGGGTCGCTGAAGCAATGATCCTGTTTCTGCTGGTAATCGGCGGGCTTTACGCCGGGTGGTTCACCCCCACCGAAGCCGGAGCGGCAGGATCTTTCGGCGCTTTGCTGATCGGTCTGACAAGGAGAAAACTCTCGAAACAGGGGTTTGCAAAAGCTATTACTGAAACGATCCGGACTTCGGCGATGGTTGTCATGTTGATTACGGGTGCGGTTATTTTCGGCAAATTTTTAACTGTGACGCGGCTGCCCTTTGAACTTGCCGATTGGGCGGCATCGCTGAATGTCCCGAGGGAAGCCATTCTCCTCGTCGTGCTGCTGATATACCTCGTGGGGGGCTGCCTGATGGACGCATTGGGTTTTCTGGTGGTCACCATCCCGATTTTCTTTCCCCTTTCGCAAGCGCTGGGGTTTGATCCGGTTTGGTTCGCAGTGGTGATCACCCTGGTGACCACGATGGGCGCGGTGACTCCGCCGGTGGCGGTGAACGTTTATATCGTGAAGGGGCTTTCTCCGGACGTTCCCATCGAGACGATCTTCAGGGGAGTTTACATCTTTCTCGTGGCATATGTCATCTGTTTGGTGCTGCTTTTCATCTTCCCTGAGATGGCGCTGTTTCTCCCCAAATTTTTACTGTGAGTCAGCCACCTGCGAATAATACCATTATAAAAGCCGAAGCGGCGACCGAATAATCAACGGTCGCCCATGATTGGGAGGCATGTGAGCACCATGGCTAAAAAAACTTCGAGCACAAAGCGTCGCCGCCGATTTCATGTTTGTGGTGATTTGTCCAAAAGGGGCATGTCCGATCTCAACGGTGTGATCGATTTTCTTTCGAACCGACACCAGCTGGCGCGTGTGAAGACCGAAGTCGATCCACGTTTTGAACTCGGCGCGGTTGCCTACAAGTTCCATGGCAATAAACCGGTTCTCTTTGAGAGCGTCAAAGGCAGCCGGTGGCCGGTTTTCGCCGGCTTGTATTGGAATCGGGGGATTCTGGCCGATGTGTTTGGTGTGCCGGAGACCCGCCTATCTTTTCACTTTGCAGAGGCAGTCGCCGAGTGGCGGGCCTCTCCATTGCACCCGGTGGTTATGGACTCGGCACCGTGCCAGGAGATCGTTGAGAAAAACTGGGATATCAGGAAGCTGCCTGCGCCACAGGTTGGCACAGAGGAAGGCGGGCAATACCTCACCTCATCGGTCGTGATTGCAAAGGATCCGGATACCGGGGTACGGAATGCTTCGATCATGCGATGTATGATCACCGGTCGTGATCGCTTGACCTGTCTGATGGACATCGGCCGTCACCTGCGGGATTACTACGAGCGTGCCGAGGCTCGAGGCAAATCACTGGAGATTACGATAAATAACGGGGTCGATCCGGCGGTACACATTGCATCTGTGGTGCCTGCTGTGGCCGCGCCCATCGGGCTGGATGAGCTGGGGATCGCCAGTCACCTTCTCGGAGAACCCTTGACCTTAGTGAAGGCCAAGACAGTAGGGGTGGAAGCAGTGGGAACAGCTCAGTTTGTTTTGGAAGCAGAACTGCTTCCAAAGGTACGCGAACCCGAGGGACCTGCGGCGGAGGTCACCGGTTATTACGCCCAGAAAGACGACAGATGGGTCATCAGAGTTAAAGGCGTTACCCGCCGCAAGAATCCGATTTGGCATACGATCATCCCCGGCCGTGAGGTATATAATGCTGTCGGTCTCATGGCCGAGGCGAGTATCTTTCGCTCCATTTCCAATCAGGTGCCGGTGGTTAAGGATGTGGTCCTCACCTATGGTGGTTGCGGTTTTTACCACGCCGTGGTCCAGGTCGAAAAGAACATCGAAGGCATTCAGAGAAACGTTATACTGGCCACTTTCGCATCATTTCCTCCTCTAAAACAAGTGGTCGTCGTCGATTCCGACGTGAACATCCGTGATCCGCAGGATGTGGAGTGGGCCTTGGCAACGAGATTTCGGCCTGATCGAGATATCATCCTTATCCCCGATGCGCGCGGCCACGAACTCAACCCCGTAACCAATGATGGCATAGGCTGCAAGATAGGATTCGATGCAACTGCGCCGTACCCCCGACCGGTAAATTTCAATCGATTCAAAGTACGCGAGGTCGACATCGATGATTATGAAATAGAGCAGTAACAAATGCCCACCCTCCATGAACATACAGAAAATCTGGTTATATTTTCACTCTGGTCAAGCGTCCAGATGTCTGTTCGGCGGGGCACCTCGCATGCAGAGACATTACTGTAAATCGAAATAATGACATAAAAATTTTCAAGTTGCCTTTGACCTCCCTTCTTGATAGCAGGCAGGAGTCACAAATTCAAATTTTCAAAGCGTAAGAAGCTTACTCACCCCAAATAGATGGGGGACCCTCCAATCTTAAACCCGCAAATTCTTCAATCCGCAATTCGAATTCCGCATTTGACTTATCGTCTTTCCAGAAACCGTTTCATCTCCGGATCGTAGAGAAAGGTGAAGAATGTGGCCGTCGCCCCCAGGAGGGGGAGCGGGTCGTCTCCTGAAAGAATATCATCACAGGTGTTCGGTTCGAAGAATCGGAAGAAGGGAGGCTGGAGATGAAAACGCTCCGGATGGTTAACAAAATGGAGGATATCTCCGAAGAAAAGCCAGCGACATCGTTTTCCCGTTTCGTAGTGAAGCAAGGGTTTGAAATTCTCACCCTTCGCCATTTTCAAAATGAGGTATGGAAAATCGACACCGGAGAAAATGGCCAATTGCAGGGAACCCCAGAAACGGGGATTGACCTCCATCAATTTGGGAACCCCATCCCTCGGATCGACTTTGAATTCCACCATGGCAATGCCGACCCAGTTCAACGCCTTCAGAAGTGAAAGTCCTAATTCCATGACCCTGGGATGTTCGACCCCTTCCCGTAAAGTGCTTGGGCCTCCTTGAACCGGGAACATCCTCAATTTCTTATGGACAAAGGCAGCTTTGACATTCGTTGACTCATCGAAGAGGGCGGAGAGCCCGAATGTCCCTCCTCCATCGGGAATGTATTCCTGAATCAATGGAAAGGGATACTGCTCATGAACTCTTTGATAGGAAGAGGCAAGGGTCTCCTTCTTCCTAACATAAGCAATCCCAAAAGAACCGGAGCTGATTCTGGGTTTGATCACGACAGGAACCGGAATATCAGAGAAATTAACACCCCCACCCCCCCCTCCCCCACCAGGGGGGAGGGTGAGGGTGGGGGGACGATAATACGTTTTCGGCACGGGAATCCCATGACTCTCTGCAAACCGAATCAGATTTCCTTTGTCACGAACAAACTCGATCTTTGGGAGGTCGGGAATAAGAAGATAGGTATATTTTGAAATATCGGATTGATATTTTGCTATCAGCAGAAGCGTCTCTTCTTCCATGGGGAAGAGGCAGTCATAACGGTTTTTTTTTACCTCTCTTAGAAGAAAATCAATAAATTGATCAGGGTGTCGCCGTGGCGAAGGATAGAGGATACGCCGTTTGCAATATTTTGAAAAGAATGAGGTGTTGAGGAAAGTCCTTTCCCCAACCGTGACCTTGACTCCCCTCCGGCCGAGAGACCGAACCACGGCGAGCGTCTTTCTGAAGTGCCCATCGGTAACCAGAACTCGCATTTTCATATTGCGGAATGTAGATTGCGGATTGCGGAATTTTAATTTTAACTCTCCATTCCGAATTCCGCATTCCGAAATCCGAATTTAAATCATCCCATCATCTGCCAGGCTTCGGTAATCCTCCCCTGCCAGGATGATATGATCATAAACCTTGATTCCCATCACCCGGCCTGCCTCCAACAATTGCTTGGTGATCCGGATATCCTCTTCGCTCGGAGCGGGATTGCCGCTCGGATGATTGTGAAGGAGGATGACCCCTGCTGCGGATTCCAGAAGCGCCTCCCGGAAGACATCCCTCGGATGGACGATGCTCGCATCGAGCGTCCCCTCGGAGATGGTCACCTCTTTAATCAACCGATTGGCGCGGCTGAGGAGAAGAACTTTGAAGACCTCCTTCCTCAAATCTTTCATCAACGGGAGATAATAACCGGCCACATCTTTTGCTCGCCTGAAGGAAGGCCGGTCTTTACTCGTCTTAGATTGAATCCGTCTCACTAAATGGAAAGCCGCCGAGAGGGTCGCCGCCTTGGCAGACCCGATGCCTTTGATCTTCATCAACTCGGAAGGGGAGCGGCTGAAGAGGTTCTCAAGAGATTCGTATCGGTCGAGAAGTTCCCTTGCCAGGTCGATGGCGGTCTTTCTCTTCGTCCCTTTTCCAATCAGAATTCCTAAAAGCTCTGCCTCGCTCAGTTGATGAGGGCCCTGCTGGAGCAATCGCTCCCTGGGTCTCTCCTTCTCCGGCCATTGGGAAATTTTATACGGAGATTCTGCCATGACTTATGAATCAGTGGATGGACTTGTTTTCTTCTTCTTTCCAAAAATTTTAGAGAGGAGAATGCTCAACTCGTAAAGCCCCATCAGGGGAATGGCCATGAGCAACTGGGAGATAACATCAGGCGGGGTCATGACCGCCGCAAAGATGAAAATCAGGAGAATGGCATATTTCCTGTGCCGGGCCAGCATCTTCGCATCAACCACCCCGATCCGCGCGAGAAGAACCAGGACCACCGGAAATTCAAATACGAGACCGAAGGCTAATATGAATTTAATGCTGAAGGAGAGATATTCCTTCATGCTCGGCATCGGTTTGATGAAATCGGTGGCATATCCTAAAAGAAATTTAAAACCGACGGGGATCGCAACATAATAGGCGAAGAGAATCCCGAGGGCAAAAAACAATGAGCCGGCGGCGACAAAGGGAATCACATGCCGCCTTTCATGACGATAAAGCCCCGGCGCCACAAAAGCCCAGACCTGATAGAGGACAAAGGGGGAAACCAGGATAATGCCTGCGATAAAGGCCACCTTCATATAGGTGAAGAAGGCTTCGGCCACACTCGTGAAGATCAGAGAGCTTCCGGGAGGCATCATCTTAAGAAGGGGCCGGGAAAGAATATCGAAGAGGTTTTGGGAGAAGGTATAACAGAGGATAAAACCGGCTCCGACGGCAATAAAGGTGAGGACGAGACGTTTTCTCAGCTCCTGAAGGTGAGAGGTTAAGGGGAGTTTTTTTTCATCCATGGGAGGGAATCCCCTCTTTTATCCCTTCTGGTTCCTCCTCTTTCTTCTCTTCAACGCCCCCCTCTTCCGGAGAAGTCCCCCTTTCCCCGGCGGATGCGGTCTCTGTCTGTCCCAAAGCCTCCAGGGCCGGCTCTTCGGTCGTCACTGTCTCCGGGGAAACCTCTTCGGGGTTGGATATCTCTCTGGCCAGGTCTTGCAGAATATTCTCATCCGCGATGGCGCTCTTTATCTCCTCCAGTTCCCTGGTCTCAGCTTCAAAACTCTCCTTCACTTCGTCTGTCGCTTTCTTAAACTCCCTCATCGCCCTGCCAAAAGCCTTGGCCAGCTCCGGAAGTTTATTCGGCCCGAAGACGATCAGGGCAATCGCCCCAATGATCAGAAGTTCCGGCAATCCGATATTAAACATCTCTTTCCCTCAAAGATTTTATATCACAGTTGCTCTATTATTTGCAATGGGCTCCCATAAGTCCGGAGTGTGGCCTCCGGCTCGGAAGAGCCTCTGGCTCGGAGAGAGTTCGGTCTCCTGCCCATAAGGGCCTACGGCCCGGAGGGAGTTCGGAGTAAAAAAGTCAAATTTAATTACTCCGAACTGAAACTTCGAGGTGAACCCCGTTAGAAATTCCAGCGGGCCTTCGCCGCGCCGAAGTGGCTCCGGTCACGCAGGCGGGGCATTATTTCTAACGGGGTGAATATAAATTGCCAAAAATTTTTCCATTTAAGTTATAATATGACGCTGAGGTAACCCGTGGAACTCGGATTTTTAAAAACGCTGGTCATCATCTTCGTCGTCATCTTCGGTCCTGATCCCGGCTTTGTCTTCAACAGAGGGGATGTCGTCTATCTCATCGGGAAGAGGGAAAACGTTTTGAAAGCGATCGAACTGTTCGAGTCGTCCTCCCGAGACGGATTGAGTTTTAAAGGAGAGAATGGTATATAAAATTGTAATTTCGCCCAGGATCAATGGGTGTGTTACGAAAGAAACCGGAGAACCCCATCATGCCCCCCATCCAGATCAATATCCCTTACTCCATGCTCCTTCAGAGAATCGATTTTGTCATCGGACATCGCCTCCGTCCTGAAATCTACTTCAGCGGGGATGATCTCGACGCCTGCAACGAGATGGAAGCAAAACAGCTCGCTGATACACTTCACCAGAAAGATCTGGAGTGCACCATCCATGGCCCCTTTATGGATTTGAGCCCTGGAGGAATGGACCGGAGAGTCAGGGAGGTCACGCTGGACCGATTCTCAAAGACAATCGATCTGGCTGCCCTGTTCAAACCGAAGGCGATCGTCTTCCACCCCGGATATGAGAAGTGGAAATTCGACGGAGATGTAGACCTCTGGTTAGAAAGCAGTCTCCGGACTTGGAGACCCCTGGTGGAAGAGGCGAAAGAGCGCGGACTCACCCTTGCCATTGAAAATATCTTTGAAGAGAGCCCTGATTCGTTGCTCCGCCTTCTGAAGGAGATCGATTCGCCCCATTTCCGGTTCTGTTTCGATACCGGTCACCACCATGTCTTCAGCAAGATCCCCCTTCCCCTCTGGATGGAGGCATTGAGAGGATATCTCCTCGAGGTCCACCTTCATGACAATTACGGGGAAATGGATGAGCATCTTCCCATGGGTGAGGGAAGTTTCGATTTTCATGGATTCTTCGATCTCCTGTCTCAATGGGGATTAAACCCCATCTATACGCTCGAACCTCATGAGGAGGCCCATCTTTGGAGAGGCCTGGAAGCCGCAAAGAAATACATCAATTATTAAAATGGAATATTGGAAGAATGGAAGAATGGGGTTAGAAAAGACGAATTGTTGCTTCATTAAACCCATTTTTCCACCATTCCATTATTCCAGTATTCCATTTGTAATTATGGGAGGAATGCATGCCACACCGGATTGAGATTGGCTTGAAAAAAGGGATTCGGGATCCCCTCGGTGAAAAGGTGAGAAGAAGAATCGAGAACGATCTCGGGCTTGCGGTCGAATCGGTAAGGACGATCTCCGTCTTCACCCTCGACATCGAACTCTCCGGAGAAGAACTGGAGAAGGTCGCCACCGGCCCTTTTCTCGATCCCATCATCCAGCAGTGCCGGATCGATCAACCGCTTGCGGACGATTTCGACTGGCTCGCCGAGGTGGGGTTTAAGCCCGGGGTGACTGACAATGTGGGGAAGACCGCAAGGGAGGCCATTGAATGGAGGCTTGGAAAGAGGCTGGGCGATGAAGAAAAGGTCTATACCTCCACCCAGTACCTTCTCAAGGGAAATTTGAAAAGGGAGGAAGTTGAAAGAATCTGCACCGATCTTCTCGGAAACTCGCTCATTCAGCGGTTCGATCTCTATAAGGCAAACGAATGGAATGGGAAGATCAAACTCAGGGTTCCAAAGGTCTCCGGAGACGAAGGGGGAAGGGTGGAGGAGATCGATCTCGAAATTTCCGATGAGGCCCTTCTCCGGTTGAGTCAGGAGCGGGTCCTGGCCCTCAACCTCAGGGAGATGAAGGCCATACAGGCCTATCTCAGGGATTCCGGAGTAATGGAGGGCCGGGAAAAAACCGGACTCGGAAAAAAGATCACCGATGCGGAGCTGGAGGCCATTGCCCAGACCTGGTCCGAACATTGTAAACATAAAATCTTCAATGGGCGGATCGAATATCAGGAGGGAGAGGAAAAGAGGACTCTCGTCGACAGCCTCTTTAAGACCTATATCAAGAAGGCGACTGAAGAGATTCGCTCCTCCCTCGGAGAAAAGGACTGGTGCGTCTCTGTCTTCGATGACAATGCGGGAGTCATCCGTTTCAACGATCAATACCATCTGGTCTTCAAGGTCGAAACCCACAATACCCCCTCTGCCCTCGATCCTTACGGTGGAGCCTTGACCGGCATTGTCGGCGTCAACCGGGATCCCTTCGGCACGGGAAAGGGAGCAAAACTCATCTTTAATACGGACATCTTCTGCTTCGCTTCACCCTTCTATAACAAACCTCTTCCCCCGCGCCTCTTCCATCCGAAACGGATCTATGAAGGAGTGCGGGAGGGAGTCGAACACGGAGGAAACAAGAGCGGGATTCCCACGGTTAATGGAGGGGTGGTCTTCGATGACCGCTACCTCGGAAAGCCCCTGGTCTACTGCGGCACCGGAGGGATCATGCCGAAAGAAATACTGGGCGAACCCTCCCATATCAAGAAGGCGGAGCCCGGGGATTTCATTGTGATGACCGGAGGCAGAATCGGCAAGGACGGGATCCATGGAGCCACCTTCTCCTCGGAAGAACTTCGTGAGGATTCGCCTGTCACCGCCGTTCAGATCGGAGATCCCATCACGCAGAAGAAGATGACCGACTTTCTACTCCTGGCCAGGGACCGGGGTCTTTATAAATCGATCACGGACAATGGGGCGGGCGGCCTCTCCTCTTCCGTAGGTGAAATGGCAAGAGAGACCGGTTGTGAGCTCCACCTCGATCGGGCCCCCCTGAAATATCATGGCCTTCATCCCTGGGAGATCCTTCTCTCAGAGGCTCAGGAGAGGATGACCCTGGCCGTATCTCCTCCTAAACTCGATGCCTTTCTCGAGATGGCAAAGAAGATGGATGTGGAGGCCGCTGTCCTTGGGACGTTCACCCATACGAAGAAATTCCATGTTCTCTCCGGAGGAAAAACCGTCGCCTACCTTGACATGGATTTCCTCCATGAAGGGCTCCCGGTGATGGAGCTTCGAGCAAAATGGAACCGGCCCAGGTACGAGGAGCCTGACTTTCCTGAGCCCGGAGATCTCACTTCGGCATTGATGGCAATGCTCTCCCGGCCAAACATCGCCAGCAAGGAGTCGATCATCCGCCAGTATGACCACGAGGTTCAGGGAGGGGCTGTGATCAAACCGCTGGTCGGCTGTTTGAACGATGGCCCGGGCGATGCCGCTGTGCTCAGACCCATTCTCTCCTCTTTCGAAGGGATAGTGATCTCCAACGGGATCTGTCCCCGGTACAGCGATCTCGACACTTATGCGATGGTGGCCTGTGCCGTCGATGAAGCCATACGGAACAATGTCGCTGTGGGTGGAAATCCCGACCGGATTTCAGGCCTCGATAACTTCTGCTGGCCTGATCCGGTCCAGTCGGAGAAGACACCGGATGGGGAGTATAAACTGGCACAGCTCGTCCGTGCCAATCAGGCCCTCTATGATTGCTGCAAAGGCTTCGGCATGCCCCTGATCTCAGGCAAGGACAGTATGAAAAATGACGCCTTCCTCGGAGGAACAAAAATCTCCATACCCCCCACTCTTCTCGTCTCGGCTCTGGGAAAGATCGACGATGTGAGAAAGGCGGTCACCATGGATGCCAAAAAGCCGGGCGATCTGATCTATCTTCTTGGGAAGACATTCGAAGAGCTGGGAGGCTCTGAATATTATGCGTCAAAAGGGTTCATCGGAAATCATGTTCCGCAGGTGAATGCCCAAAAGGCAAAAGCCCTCTATCGGAAATTATATCGCGCCATCCGGGAAGGTCTGGTTCGATCCTGTCATGACTGTTCGGATGGAGGTCTCGGGGTTGCCCTCGCGGAGACCTCCTTTGCCGGTTGTCTTGGAATGGAGATCGATCTGAGAAAGGTCCCCCAATCCGGAGTGGATCGAAACGACCTTCTCCTCTTTTCCGAATCACAGAGCCGTTTTGTCGTGACGATCCCCCCTGAGAAGAAGAAGGCTTTCGAGGCCCTTCTCGGTGAATCTGTCTGGAGAGAGATAGGGATTGTCATAGCGAATGAAACCTTCCGGGTTGTAGGCTTTCAAGGAAGTCCCATCATCGAGGCCAATATTTTCGACCTCAAAAAGGCCTGGCAAAAACCCCTGAAGTTTTAAAATATTTAAAGTGCTTGACAAATAAATCAATCCCATCATAATATTACCATCCGCAGGGAAGAAGGGTCTTTGGGAAGAAATATCTCAATCATCTTTTCAATTCAATCTAATTCTCTCAAAAAGGGGGTGATGTGCCTGATCATGGATAGGCACCGGTTCCAATCTCATAATAATCTTTTAAAAAGGAGGGTTCTATGAAACGAATGGTTACTCTATTCATTGTCTTTGCGATGGTGGTCTGCGTGAGTGCGGGCTTCGCACAGGCTCAGGCCAAAAAAGAAACGTTCAAATACGAAGACAAGATCGGTGTGGTGAAGATTAAGAAAGGCGATCCGATCCACATCGCCGCCTGGATGGTTGTTGCAGGACCGGATGCTTCTTTGGGAACCGATACCAAGCGGGGTGTCGAGCTTGCCATTGAAGACAAAGGTGGAAAGATTCTTGGTTTCTCCGTCAAGCTGTCCGTCCAGGACACCGGCTGTAACGCCGAGGGCGGGCAGGCCGCGGCAACCAAATTAGCCGCTGACCCGACGATTGTCGCTGCGATCGGATCAAACTGCTCAAGCGAGGCGAAACCCGGCGCCCCCATTCTCTGGAAGGCCGGCATTGCAACGGTGTCACCTTCAAATACCGCGCCCTTCCTGACAGACCCCAAACGCGGGCCCGAGTATGACGGCTATCTCCGCACCGCTCACAACGATAAGGTTCAGGGGGCCGTAGCCGCAGAATATGCCATTAAACAGTTGAAGCTCAAAAAGGCCGCCACCGTCCATGACGGAAGCCCCTATGCCGAACAGCTACAGGCAGTTTTTGCCGATAATTTCAAAAAATTAGGTGGAACTATCACCTCTCAGGAAGCGGTCGCTCCGACCGATACCGACATGCGACCCGTGTTGACAAAGATTGCCACAGGCAAACCTGATATTATCTACTATCCCATCTTTATTGCGGCGGGTGGGCACATCACCCGGCAGGTAAAAGAAGTAAAGGGGTTGGAGAAAGTCAAATTGATGAGCGCAGATGGAACCTTCTCTCCTGACTTCCTTAAAGCCGCTGGAGATACCGCAGTCGGAATGTATCACTCCAGCCCGGACTTCTCCGCTTTTGGCGCAGGCTACAAGACCTTCCTCGAAAAGCACCAGAAGAAGTATGGTGAAAAGCCGATCGCTCCTTTCCATGCCCATGGCTATGATGCGGCCATGATCGTCTTGGCCGCCATTGAGAAAGTGGGCAAAAAGGCTCCGGATGGCACACTCCACATCGGCCGTCAGCAACTTCGGGACGCCCTTTATGCAACCAAAAACTTCAAAGGGTTGACCGGAAACCTCAATTGCGGTGCGACAGGAGACTGCGCCGATCCGATGATCGCCGTCTATCAGACGACAGCCGATAATGTCAAAAAACTGGCCATTCCGGATAAACCGATCTGGTCGCCCGCAGCCGCGGCGGCCGCTAAACCGGCTCCTGCTAAGGAAGCTCCTAAGAAGAAATAACCCTATTGCTTAAAAACGGTGGAATCCCCTCACCCCTTCCCCTCTCCCCGATGGGGAGAGGGGAAGGGTGAGGGGCAAATTGTCTAAGTACTTATTTGTGCCGGTGTCATAAAAAATATAGGAAACCCTTATGTTGAAACGCTGGAAAAAAAGGATCACACCCACTGATGTGGTCATGTGGCTCATCGGGGGGGCCATCTTAGTCTTAATCTTTTGGGGTTCCATAGCGACTCTCGCCACGGGGACATACACGGGCCACCACTGGTTTGATTTCATCATCTTCGGCCTCGCCCAGGGAAGCATCTACGCCCTCATTGCTATGGGCTATACCATGGTCTACGGCATTCTCAGGATGATCAACTTCGCTCATAGCGAGGTCTTCATGTGCGGCCCTTATACGGCCTATTACGTTGCCGCCGCCTTTTATTCATCCGGTTTTCTCGATCAGTATCCCATCGTCAGCCTCATCATGATTTTTCTCGTCTCCATGGCCACATCGACCCTCGTGGCGGTTCTCCTGGAACGGATTGCCTATCGTCCGCTCCGGACCGCCCCCCGTCTCATTCCTCTGATCACCGCCATCGGGGCCTCCTTTTTTCTTCAGTATACGTTTCGAGGATTTTACGGCTCGGGCTTTCAGGCTTATCCGGTGGTGCAAATCCTTGAAGGCGAGATCACCTTCTGGGGATTTCGCATCCTCAAATTTCAGGCCGTGGTCATTGCGGCGGCCGCCATCCTGATGGCCGCTCTCTACTCTTTTGTACAACGAACCCGTTTGGGCAAAGCGATTCGCGCCGTGTCCGAAGATAAAGAGACCTCTGCCCTGATGGGAATTGACATAGATAGAATGATCGTAACAACCTTCGTCATCGGAGGTATGTCTGCCGGAGCCGCAGGCGTCCTCTATGCTCTGATGTTTAAACAGGTCCACTTCTTCATGGGTTTCATCCCGGGAATTAAGGCCTTCACAGCAGCCGTACTGGGAGGCATCGGAAACATTCCCGGAGCCATGTTAGGCGGAATCTTTCTCGGCCTGGTCGAATCCGTGGGGCCAAGCCTCTTCCTCGATGGTTTGGGCATTGTGGCTCCTTACCAGTTAAAAGACGCCATTGCCTTTACCATGCTCGTCCTGGTCCTCATCTTCCGTCCGACAGGTATACTCGGAGAGCGATTGACCGTGAAGAAAGCATAAAAAAGAAAACCAAATGGTAGCCGAAAGCTTTAGCCTGCGTATCGGCCCCCAATGTAATACCGACCCTGAAACGCAACCTAAAGGTTGCGGCTACCAGGAAATAACTTCGCCCGAAGTCCCGCTCTTAGCGGGATTCCGGGCGAAGTTCCGGATGAGGCGTAGTCACTTATAACTTTAATCACTTATAACTTTAGCTCACTTTAGTCACTCCAATATGAAACAAGCGATTAAAATTGGATTGATTGGCGGTGTGGTCGAGATCCTCCTTTCTCTCATCGGAATGGTGGAGGCTTTCAGCCAGCGCGACATTGTGGCTCATATCATTTCAATGGGCCATACTCTCCTCTTCATTGTTGCCCTTTTTATGGGTTATCTCGCTGCCAAGCGGACTCCCCGCACCGGATCACTCCAGATTCTTTCCAACAGCTTCATCTCAGGGCTGATCGTGGGAGGCTTAGTGTCCCTTCTCGTCATTGTGGGGAGTCTGATTAATCTCCGTAAGGTCTTCGTCAATGCCATGCCTGTCCTTTACGAATTACTCACTTTTAAACAAGGAACACAGATTGGCGTTTTCCTGCTTCTTGGTGCTGGAGCCCTGAGTGGTGCACTGGCAGGTCTATTCTTTCTCTCGCCTAAACTTATCCGCCGGGTATTGCTCATTTCACTGGGAAGCATTGTGGGTGCGGGTGTCCTGCAGGATCTGCTTCGTCCTACTTTCGCCCTCTGGGGACCTCTTGCAATCATCAATGAATGGCTTTTTACGGCCAACGGCCTGACGATACAGGGCGCCATCGGGTTGTTTCTTCTGATTTCCGCCTTTTCACTCTTCTGGTTTAGGAAGGGAGCCGCTATTCAGACCGGTTTTCAGCAGCTTCCCCCTGCTCCCCAGCGCATCTTAAAGATGACCGGAATCCTCATCCTGGTCTTTATTCTTCTTATTCTTCCCCGGGTTCTCGGCCTTTTCCTGAGCGAGGTCCTTACGATCGTCGGCCTCTATGTCCTCCTGGGCCTTGGACTCAATATCGTCGTAGGATATGCCGGCCTTCTCGACCTCGGTTATGTGGCTTTTTTTGCCATCGGTTCTTATACCGTAGCCGTACTGACCTCTCCTGAGCTCGGTTTCTTCAGCCTCTCCTTCTGGCAAGCGCTGCCCCTTGTGATCGTCATGGGAGTCTTTTCCGGTGTCCTCTTGGGCACCCCCGTCCTCAAGATGCGTGGTGACTACCTCGCCATAGCCACCCTCGGGTTTGGAGAGATCATTCGAATTCTGGTCCTTTCAGACTTTCTAAGACCATGGTTGGGGGGAGCTCAAGGCATCGGTAAGATTCCCAAGGCTTTCATCGGAGGTTTTGAGTTCGCTGGACCTCAACAGATTTACTATCTCATTCTTGCAGGCTGTCTCCTCGTCATCTTCATCTCCCTTCGCCTGAGGGATTCCCGATTGGGCCGCGCCTGGATGGCTGTTCGCGAGGATGAGGATGTGGCTCAGGCCATGGGCATCAATCTCGTTGCCACAAAGTTGTTAGCCTTTGCCACCGGCGCCGGTTTCTCCGCTCTGAGCGGAGCCATCTTTGCCAGCAAACTCGGCTCGGTCTATCCTCACAGTTTCAATGTGATGATCTCCATCAATATCGTCTGTGTGATCATTGTCGGTGGAATGGGAAACATTCCCGGTGTTATTGTCGGAGCCATTGCCCTCGTTGGCCTCCCGGAGCTCCTGCGGGAATTTGCAGAATATCGGCTCTTTGTCTATGGCGCTGCTCTTGTGGCCATGATGCTTCTCAGGCCCGAGGGACTCTGGCCGGAGGCAGTGCACCGCCGTGAGCTCCACGAAGAAGAGGGAGACGGGGAGGGATCGGAATCACCTCCGGAATCGAAACCGGATTGATCGGAAGAATAATATGGCGCTTCTTTTCACGAAAAAAGTGACAAAACGTTTCGGAGGGCTGGTGGCCGTGGGTGACCTCGACATCGATATCCGTGAGAAAAGCATCCACAGCGTCATCGGGCCGAATGGCGCCGGCAAGACAACCTTCTTTAATTGCATTACAGGCTTCTATCGCCCCGAAGAGGGAGAAATTCTTTTCAATAATCATTCTCTGGTGGGCCTCTTACCCGATCAGATTGTTCGTTTAGGAATCTCCCGGACCTATCAGAATATTCGCCTCTTTCCCAATCTTACTGCCATGGAGAATATCCTTGTCGGCCTCCATGGCCACCTCAATGCGGGGTTTTTCGGCATCGTGTTAGGCACCCCTGCCACCCGTAAGGAGGAGAAGGAGGCGGCAGAGGAGGCAAGGAGGCTTCTTAAATTCGTCAACCTTGCCGGCAAAGGCGATTTTTTAGCGAAAAACCTTCCCTACGGAGATCAGCGCCGGCTCGAAATTGCACGGGCGCTGGCGTCCCGCCCCAAGCTTCTTCTCTTAGATGAACCCACGGCGGGAATGAATCCGAGGGAGACACAGAATATGATGGACTTCATCCAGCACCTCCGCGATGAACTGGGGATCACGGTCCTCCTCATCGAGCATCAGATGAGGGTCGTCATGGGCATCTCCGAGATTGTGACCGTGCTGGACTACGGGGAGAAGATCGCAGAAGGCACTCCGTCCGAAATTCAACAAAACCCGAAGGTCATCGAAGCCTACCTCGGAAGAGGAAGTGCAGGAGAAGCGCAGGCAGTCGTATAGTCGAATAGTGAACTAAAGTTGAAAGTGACTAAAATGACTAAAGTTAAATTTAATCAATTTAAAACTTTTTCAACTTTAGTTCACTTGAAACTTTAGCTCACTTTAGTCACTTTGAATATAGGCCAATACGATTAAGGGACTCCTCAATGGCATTACTTGAGATCGAAAATGTGCATACCTATTACGGCCACATCCATGCCCTCAAGGGAGTCTCGCTCGATGTGGACAGGGGAGAGATCGTCACCCTGATCGGAGCCAATGGGGCGGGCAAGAGCACCATGCTCAAGACAGCGAGCGGACTGCTTCGGCCCCGGCGGGGGTCGATTCGTCTTGAGGGTGAGGATCTCACCCGCTATCGTCCCCACGAGATCGTGTCCAAGGGAGTGGTTCAGGTTCCTGAGGGCCGCCGGATCTTTGGCCGCCTGACCGTGAGGGAAAACCTCGAAATGGGCGCCTTCACCATCACCGACCCGCGTCAAATCGAATCGAACCTCGAACGGGTCTTTGGCCTCTTTCCAAGGCTTCGGGAACGGCAAAAGCAGGTGGGAGGCACGCTCAGCGGCGGCGAACAGCAGATGCTGGCGACCGGTCGCGCCTTGATGGCAAACCCGAGCGTCCTCCTGATGGACGAGCCCTCCATGGGATTGGCTCCTGTTCTGGTCGATATCATCTTTGATACCATCCGCCAGCTCCATGCCGACGGCACCACCATCCTCCTGGTCGAACAGAATGCCCGAATGGCGCTACAAGTGGCCAGCCGCGGCTATGTCCTCCAATCGGGCGCTGTGGTCCTCAGCGACACCGCCGAGACTCTCCGGCAAAACGAGACCGTCCGCAAAGCCTACCTCGGCGAATCCTAAATATTATCTTTTACCTTTCTTCCAGCCGCTTTCCATTTATTGTCTAATTTTTTACCAGACACCCCGTTATTTTGGCAAAATGTCAGTTTGAGACCGCCTTATATTTTTCATAACGCCTGGTCATAATTAAAATCTAAATATAAAAACAGATAGTTATGAAATTGACGATACTCCGGCTATCTCAGGCACACTTTTTGCTTAAAATTAGTTAAAAACAGAATAAATGGGAGAAACTCAATGTTAGTCGCAGAAAACGATTATGTTCTCACAACGGATGAGGCAATCGAATATTTAAAGATCTCAAAGCCCACTTTTTTAAAATATATCCATCTCGGAAAAATCAAAGCCATCAAGGCAGGAAAGGGCTGGAGAATTCTCCAATCCGAGCTCTATCGCTTCTTAAAAGGAGAAGAACTACAGTGAACGACCTCGAAAAGTAGTCATTCCGAGGACCCTGCACTTGATGCGGGGGCGTGCCTGCACGCCGAAGTGGCGTTACGGCACGCAGGCATGGCAATCCCATGAGATTGGTTTCACGGAGTTTACCCTGAACGAAAAACGAGATTCTTCGCTTCGCTCAGAATGACAGAAAGTGAAGGGTTCGCAATGACACAGGGTGGATGTCAACTTATTTAAGTCGTTCACTATAAATAGATAAGGCGAGGAGAGGGTGAATCTTAGGGAGTTAGCTAAAAATTTAGAGTTAGAGGAGGAGGAATTATTGGAATTGATCGATCTCTTTTTAAAGACGACCTCCTCTGAACTGATGAAATTTCAAACTGCCCTGAAAAATAAGGATCGGCTGGTGGCGGAGACAATGGCCCATTCCATCAAAGGGGCTGCCGGCAGTCTCGGATTGACGGATATTTATGAAGCAGCAAAGAGAATCGAAACAGCGGCCCGCGGGAACCGTCTCGAAGAGATGGATGAGGATATCCGGACGATCGGGAGAAACCTCGATCTGATCACCGAATCGCTTATGATGTTCTCGTAAAAAGTCGCTATCTCCCTTCGACAGGCTCAGGGTGAACGGTGTAACCTATTGACATTACGTTCGTGCTGAGCTTGTCGAAGCATGAATGATATCCGGCGATTGACTTTTTACGAGACTATCGCTTATAGGATGAGGAAGTTTAAATGTTAAAGTTCAAGATTCAAATCGGACTCTTCGCTTTAAAATTGGAGATGATCCTCTTCTCGATCTGGCAATTTGGGCGGAAGAAGATAACAAAAATTTCCTGAGCCACTCAGAGGCCGAGGCCGTGATAAAGAAGATACTGGTTGTGGATAATCACCCTGTTGTGTTGAAGTTCATGTCCCAGTTGCTGGATAAGATGGGCCATCAGGTGCGAACCGTTGAGGATGGTCTTTCCGCCCTCGAAATTTTAAAAACCTTTACCCCGGATGTCATCTTTATTGACCTCATCATGCCCCATATCGGTGGAGAGAAACTCTGTCAGATCATTCGCAAGATGCCGGAGTTGGAAAAGACCCACCTCATCATCCTCTCTGCCATTGCGGCCGAGCAGGAGGTCGACATCGCCTCCTTTGGCGCCAATACCTGTATCGCCAAAGGATCACTGGATAAGATGGCGAAGCATGTTCTCGCCGCCCTGGAGCAGGCCGACCGGAAAAACCATGTCCCTTCCCCCAAACCACTTGGACTGGAAGATGTTTTTGCACGAAACATTACGATGGAGCTGCTCTCCGTCAAAAGGCACTTCGAGATCATTCTGAACGGTATGGCGGAGGGAATTCTGGAGATCACCCCCGAAGGAAAGATCATTTATATCAATCCGAAAGCGATCTCGTTAATCCATCGGACAGAGGATCAACTCTTATCCTCGAATTTCACCGACCTCTTCCTTGAATCGGATCGACCAAGAATTAAAAACCATCTCATGGAGATCAATTCGACCTCACAACCCGCCTCGGTCCAGGGACCTTTGACGCTCAACGAAAAACAGGTCTCCCTTCATCTCCTCCCGGTCATGGACGAGACGCAGAGGAGTATCCTCATCATTCTCAATGATGTGAGCGAACAGAAGCGGATGGAAGCTCAACTCATCCAGGCCCAGAAGATGGAAGCGATTGGAACCTTAGCGGGCGGAATTGCCCACGACTTCAATAATCTCCTTATGGTCATACAGGGAAATGTCTCCTTGATGCTTTTAGACCTGAATCCTGCTCACCCTCATGATGAGATGTTGAGAACGATCGAAAAACAGGTTCAAAGCGGATCCAAGTTAACCTCTCAACTGCTGGGTTATGCACGAAAAGGCCGGTACGAATTGAAATCCATTGATCTGAATCAATGGGTGATCTCCACTTCTGGGGCCTTTGGCAGGACCAGGAAGAATATCACTATTCACCGGGAGCTGGCGGAGAACCTTTATCCCTGCGAGACGGATCAGGGACAGATCGAGCAGGTGCTGATGAACCTGTTCGTCAATGCGGCGGACGCCATGCCGGAGGGTGGAGACCTCTTTTTAAAAACGACCAATATCAACTCTCAGGATATCAAAACGAAACTCTATACTCCAACCCGGGGAGATTATATTCTATTGACGGTCACCGATACGGGTGTGGGAATGGATTCGAAGATTCTGGACCGTATCTTCGATCCTTTCTTTACGACCAAAGAATTAGGAAGAGGAACAGGATTAGGATTGGCCTCCACGTATGGCATCATCAAAGGCCACGGCGGTTATATCGAAGTGGAATCAGAGAAAGGCTGCGGGTCCACCTTCAAAATTTACCTCCCTGCATCAGGCAAACAGGCTCAAAAAAAGGCGAATCCCTCAGCTCCAATTTCAAAGGCCATTGGAACGGTTCTTTTGGTGGATGATGAAGAAGTAATTCTGGAGGTGGGAGAGAAAGTGTTAAAGGTTTTGGGCTATAAGGTGTGGGTGGCCCGAAGCGGAGCAGAGGCGATCGACTTTTTTAGTAAACATCGTCACTCCATCGACCTGGTCCTCCTGGATATGATCATGCCCCATATGGGAGGAGGGGAAGTCTATGATCAATTAAAGGCGATCTCTCCAAATGTAAAAATTCTCCTCTCGAGCGGCTATAGTATCGATGGCGAAGCTTCAAAAATAATGGCGCGGGGTTGTCATGGCTTTATTCAGAAGCCCTTTGATATCATGCAGCTGTCTCAGAGCATCAGGACTATTTTAAGATGATGAAGATTCTGATTGCCGAAGATGAACCGGTTTCCCGCCGTATCATCCAGTCCCTGCTCGTCAAGTGGGGATATGAGGTGGTCGTCACGCAAAATGGCGTGGAGGCATGGGAAGCCATTCAAAGGGAACAGGGACCTTTGCTGGCAATCCTCGATTGGATGATGCCCGGAATGGACGGAGTGGAGATCTGCCGGAGGGTTCGCCAAACAGATGACCTTAAACCTGTCTACATTATTCTCCTGACAGCCAAAGACCGCAAAGAAGACCTCGCCGCCGGCCTGCAGGCAGGGGCCGATGACTATGTCACCAAGCCTTTCGATGTCAGAGAATTGCATGCCCGTATCCAGGTCGGTCAGCGTGTGTTGGTATTACAGCATACCCTGGCCTGCAGAGTCAAAGAGCTGGAGGTCGCCCTATCTAATGTCAAACGGCTTCAGGGCCTTCTCCCCATCTGTTGCTACTGTAAAAAAATACGAAATGATCAAAACTATTGGGAGCAGGTGGAACAATACTTCGAAGACCATTCAGAAGTTGAATTCAGCCATGGGATCTGTCCGGACTGTTATGAAAAGGTGATGGAAGAAGAATTCAGGAAGGCCGAAGATCGAAATTTAGTTCGGAGTGATGAGTTCGTAGTTCGGAGCCATTAAGAATTCTAATAAGTATTGAACCTCCGAACTCCGAACTTTTTTAATCCCCAATAAATCAATCCAGCCATGATCAGGCTCGGCAATGACGAACCAAGGGGCCATGGAAAAGCCGCCCTGATCCCTAATACCTTCTCCATCAACATCGGCGAAAAACCCAGGTAAATAGCAAATCCAATGGCCCATGCGATGAGAGCCAGAGGATTGATTCCCCTCCTGTACCAGTATTTCCCATCCTTTCTATAAAGATCATCCAGGTCGATCACTCTCCTTCTTAAAAAGAAGTAATCAACGAGGACGATCCCAAACAGAGGACAGAACATGGCTCCGATGAAGAGGAGAAAATGTTCGTAGGAAAGCAGTGTTGGAAAGGTCATCGCCACAAGGGTTCCCAAAATGCCTCCGAGAATGACGCCTTTTCGTTCCCCCAATTTTGGAAAGATATTCAGTCCGGAGATCGCTGTGGAATAGATATCCAGAAAGGTGGTGGTAAAGGTGGAGAAGAGGACGATGATCAGGGCGGGGATCGCCCATCCGAACTTCAGCATAAGATTCATCACCACTCCTGAAGGATCGGAAGATTGGGTAGCCAGTGATGCGGCCAGACCTAAAAGATACATCCACGAAGAGACAATAAAATAACTGATCCAGGTCCCCCAGAAGCTTGACTTCGAACCTGTGGCAAAGCGCGAATAATCAGAAACTAATGGAAGCCATGAGATGGGCATGGCGATCACAAGATCCATTCCCACCATAAAAGGAAAATCCTTTTTCTGCGGGATTTGAGAGAGCACTCCCCATCCATATTCCCGAAAGACGATATAGGTCATGGCAAAACATAAAATCAGCAGGACGAAGACGGAGATCCGCTGGAGATACTTCCAGATCCGGTGACCCACAACAGCCCACAGCGTCGTGATCGCTCCGGAAAGGATGACCCAGAGGGTTGGATTAGAAAATCCATACGACTTTGAAATAGCGTCTGCCGCTGTGCCGCAGATGATGAGCATCACGGCTGTCCAGCCGATGAGCTGGATGACATTGAGAGCCGAGGCAAAGTAAGAACCTCTGATTCCAAAAGAGGGTCGAACGGAGACCATCGTCGGAATGCCCCATCGGCTTCCAATCAAACCGCCCAAAGCGAACGGCGTGTTGCCGATGAGGTGGCCCAGGAGAACAGCCCAGAGCCCCAAACCCAATCCCATGGGAACGATCAGGCTCCCTGCCCATATCTCCGCTAAAGAAACGGCGGCTCCGGCCCAGAGTAGAAAAAAATCCCAACCCCCTAAATTCCTCTCCGCTTTTGGTGTCGGTTCAATTCCAGGCATGTGTCA
>MGQQ01000144.1 GCA_001798855.1 Deltaproteobacteria bacterium RBG_16_49_23
TATGGACCTCAGGGATTTCATAAAGAAGTGCGAAAAAGAAGGAGAGTTAAAACGGATCAAGGCTGAGGTGGACTGGGACCTTGAGATTTCTCACATTTCGAAGCTTGTTGAAGAGAAAAGCGGCCCGGCGCTGCTCTTTGAGAACGTCAAGGGGTATAAGAGCCCGGTCTTAACCGGCGCCTTCGGCACGACCAAGAGGCTCGCAATCATCCTTGGAAAGAGCCCGGACCTCTCCATGGTCCAGCTCACGAAGGAATGGGTCAATGTCGCCGTTAAGGAGGTCATCCGGGCAAAGGAACAGAAAGACGGCCCCATCTTCGAGAATATCCTCGAGGGTGATAAGGTCGATACCCTCGCCTTTCCATCCCCCAGGTTTTACGAACTGGATGGAGGCCGATACTTTGGTACCGCAGTATTCTTGGTGTTGCAGGACCCGGACACAGGTGACATAAACCTCGGTACGTACCGCATGGGCATCCTCGATGATAAAACCGTCGGCGTCCAGATTCTCAAAGGGAAAAAAGGTGACAGGATCATGAAGAAGTACGGGAAGACAGGCAAAAAGATGCCGGCCTGCGCAATTATAGGCGGCGACCCCCTGCATATCTTTGCAAGCGCCGCCACGGTCAAGGCCAAAAGCGGGTACGATGTCGTAAGCTCATTGCGCGGTGAACCCGTCGAAATCGTGAAGGGCCAGCTCACCGGCCTTCCTATTCCTGCGGCCGCGGAGATCGTACTGGAAGGGGAAGTCGATCCTCAGAATTTGAGGAACGAAGGCCCCTTTGGCGAGTATACGGGCTACTACACCGAAGAACTGATTAAGCCGATTCCCAAACCGGCTCTTGAAGTGAAACGCATTTACTACAGAAACAACCCAATCCTCTGGGAGACGAGCGTGGGCAGACCCGTGGGGGACCAGCATATCCTCTATGCTTTTACGCGCAACGCAAGCTTGTGGACGGATCTGGTTAAGATGGATATCCCGGGCATTAAGTCGGTCTATACCCTGCCGGAAGCATCCGGACGCTTCATTGTGGTCGTCTCCGTAGAGCAGATGTATCCGGGTCATGCGGACCAGGTAGGGGCGGCGGTCATTGCAAGCAATACAGGGATGTACGGGATCAAGTGTGTGATCATCGTTGATGACGATATCGATGCGGACGACCTTCCGAGGGTGTGGTGGGCCCTTGGCACCCGTTACAATCCGGCGCGGGGAACGCAGATTATCAATAGAGGTAGGTCGACGCCCCTCGATCCATCCCTCGGACCGGATGACAACAAGTTCATCACCTCGCGGATCATCATGGATGCAACGATACCTTTTGAATGGAAAGTCAAACCCACGGAGATCAAGCTCTCGGAGTCCATGCTGGCAAAAGTGAAATCCCGCTGGAAGGAATATGGGTTTGAAGAATGATGCTGGAGTAATGGAATATTGGAATACTGGAATAATGAAAAAAACCATTCCCTTGTGATTTTCACCCATCATTCCAACATTCCAGTGTTCCAATATTCCATATTTTAAAGGAGAAACTTATGGCTTTCGAAAAGGATCTTGAAAAGGCGAAGGAAAAGGCAAAAAAAGTGAAGCTCTTTGTCCATGATGTACATGGCGTGCTTACGCCGAATACCTTCTTCTGTGACATTGAGGGAAGACGAAGGTACGCCTTCTGGCATATGGATGGGTTTGGTGACCTCTCCCTTACGGCTAATGGGATTCAGATTGCCTTTCTTGACACCACATCCATTGATGAGGAAGGCCTGTTTCGTGCCCGTGAACTCAAGCTGGATAAATTTTACTACAAAATTAAAGATAAGGTGGCAAAATTTGAGGAACTGAAAAAGGAACTGGGGATAGGTGACGAGAATGTCGGTTACATAGGTTGCGAAGTGACCGATATCGCTCTTATGAAGCGGGTGGGTTTCGCCGTGGCAACAGCAGATGCCATCGATGAAGTGAAGGAGATTGCCGATTATATCACCACTGCCCCCGGAGGGAGGGGCCCAATTAGGGAAACTTGTGAATTCATCCTGCGAGCCTTGGGTCAATGGGAAGCCTGGGTCGAGAAAGTCACCAAGATGGGATACAAGTAGAATCAAAAATCAATCGGAATATTGGAAAGGTGGAATATTGGAATGATGGGTAAAAATCATAAGGGAGTGTTTTTCATTATTCCAGTATTCCAACATTCCATCATTCCATTTTTCAAGTGAGGTGAAGCAATGATTGCAAAAGAGTTTGCTATCGAAAAAGCAAAGAAAGTGAGGTTTGTCATCCTCGATATCCATGGAATATTAACCGACAACACCCTCTACTATACGGACGATGGGAAAAAGTCAGAATGCTTCTCACTGCGGGACCGTCTGGGCTGTGCGGCCCTGCGGGAAGCAGGCATTGAGGTTGCATTCCTCACCAGTAAAATTTCAAGGGCTGATGAACAGGTGGGGCATATCTATGGAATCACTCCTGAAAAGCTCTGGGGGACCTCTGCCAAAATAGGAAAGCTCGACGAGTTTGAGAAAGAGTCAGGATTTAAAGATGAGGATTTCTGTTATGTGGGAGATGAGATGATCGATTTAGGCGTAATGAAAAGAGTCGGGTTCTCGGTAGCCCCGTCCGATGGTGCAATCGAGGCAAAGGAGACAGCCGATTACATCACCCTCGCCGGTGGCGGCAAGGGAGTCGTGAGAGAAACCGCCGAATTTATCCTCAGGGCGCAGGGAAAGTGGGAGACGGTGATTGGGAGGATTTCGAAATCAGAGTAACTCTTATTGTGAATGAGGTGAAGAAAGGAGAGAAGGATCATGCCTTATCCAGTTTTTAAGGACAACCGGGAATTTATCAAAGCGTTAGAGGTAAATAACGACCTCGTGACCATCCAGCAGGAAGTGGACTGGGATCTTGAGTTGGGAGCAATCGTAAGAAGGGTTTGCGAGAAGAAGTCAGCTTCCCCTTATTTCAAAAAGATCAAGGACTATCCTGGATTTGAGGCATTGGGAGCTCCTCTTGCAACCTATAAGAGGCTGGCCATTGCTATGGGGATGAATCCAGACGCCTCTGTTCCTGAAATCTCGAATGAGTACGTGCGGAGAACGACCCAGGAACCGGTTCACCCCATCCTTGTTGAAAAGAAGAAAGCTCCCTGCAAGGAGAACATCTGGCTAAATAAGGATGCGGACCTATTAAAACTCCCAGGTCCGATGGTCCACGACGGGGATGGAGGAAGATATCTGGCAACCTGGCACTTTGTGGTTTCAAAAGACCCCGAGACCGCATCGATCAATTGGGGAATGTATCGCCAGATGGTTTTTGATGAAAAAACCATGGTCGGTCCGGTGCTTCCCTTTTCCGATATGGGAAAGATGTTTTATGGTAAGTATGTTCCAAAGAATAAACCCATGCCCTTTGCAACGGTCATCGGCTGCGACCCTCTTTCAGGCGTTGCCGCCTGTGCCCCCTCACCCATTCCTGAGGACCAGTTTGCAGGAATGCTGATGGGAAGACCGGTCGAACTGGTGAAGTGCGAGACCTGCGACCTCCAAGTCCCTGCGCATGCAGAGATTATCATTGAAGGGGAAGTCCTTCCCAACATCAAGATCGAAGAAGCTCCTTTCGGCGAATACACAGGTTATCGAACCTCTCCGAGAGAGCCCAGAACCGTTTACCGGATTAAGGCCATCACCTTCCGGAATAATCCCATCATGACCGTTTCCAATATGGGAATTCCTACAGATGAGGGCCAGCTTCTTCGTTCCTTCTCACTGGGGTTGGAGATGCGAAAACTTCTGGAGAGCCAGGGCATTCCGATTACCGGAGTTTACATGCTTCCGGAATCGACGCATCACCTTGTTGTGGTTGGAGTCAAACCCGCCTATAGCGGTATTGCCAGTCAGATCGCCAACCTCGTCTTTGGAAGCAAGCTAAGCCCATGGTTTACTATGGTCGTGGTCGTCGATCATGAAACCGATATTTATAGCAAAGACGATGTGATCCATGCCCTCTGCACGAAATGCCACCCCAGCAGGGGGATTCGGAAATACGAACAAGCCCCAGGAACTCCGCTTTATCCTTTTGCCGACCCGGAGGAGCGGAAATGGAGCCGCGGGTCCCAGGTCCTTTTTGACTGCACCTTCCCTCTGGACTGGCCGGAGTCAGACCTTCCCATTAAAGTTTCGTTTAATAATGTCTATCCCAAAGAGGTCCGGGAAAAAGTTTTAAAGAACTGGAAATCTTATGGATTCAAAGATTGAGGAGGAATCACATGGCATCAAAAGAGTATGATACATTTATCTTGTCAGATCTCTCCGGGGTTCCTGAAGATCAGGAGATGGAAATGATCCTTCGCGACCTCACCCCTACAGATAGAAGGTACAAATACCGAAGTTTCTACGCTTCCGCAATCGTTTCAAAGTCCGAATCAAAATACCCGGACCTCCTCTGGGTCAGGCTGGGCAGAGGTCAGCTCCAGGAAAAACCCTGGTCCATCAAAATCATAAAAGAAGTAAATAAATTTGGTTGATAAGCGTCTCAAAATTGCATTGACATGCACCGCAAAATCTCCCCTGGCCCCTCTTTGCCCTCCGGGCCAGAGGCCCTATGGGCCGGCGGCCAAAGAGGGGTAATTTCCCTCCCTTTGGTAATCTTTTTCCTGTCAAAGACAGGCAAAGGGAGGTGAGGAGGAATTTTATAAAACAATGTCGTCCTTATTGTGAGACTGTTAATAATACCTTGAGGACACGACCCAATGGCAATCTCAGGAATCAGAAGTTTCATTGAGACGTTGAGAATTCAGGGAGACCTGCTTTCCATTTCGGCCCCTCTCGATCCTAAATATGAAATCTCAGCCGTCCTTTCCGAATTAGGAAAGAAGGACGCTCCGGCCATTCTTTTTGAAAAGGTCAAGGGCTACCAGTTACCTGTAGTGGGCAATCTCCTTGGAACGAGGAGACGTCTCAGCCTTGCCCTGGGGATCGATCCTGAGAAACTCTTCGATGAATTCCCCAAAAGGATGGAAAAAAAATTGCCTCCTGTGTTGATCCGGGATGCTTCTTCGAGAAAGGTGTTTAAAAAAGGGAGGGGGATGGATCTGACAAAACTTCTCCCTGCCCTGATCCACTACGCCAAAGATTCCGGACCTTATATTACCTCAGGGTTTTCATCAGGACGAAACCCGGAGACCGGGGTGATCGGAAGGGGGCTTCACAGAATGGAGGTGAGAGGAAAAGACCGGCTGGGCATTTCACTCCTCAATCCTCCTCTTTCGGAAATCTATGGAAAATATAAAAAGAAGCGTCAGAAGATGGAGATCGCAACGATGATCGGTCTGGACCCTCTCATTTTCATCGCCGCTATCCTGAAAGCGCCTCTTGAAGTGGACAAACTCTCCATCGCCGGGGGCATCAGGGGCAAAGCTGTCCCAATAGTGAGGGCTGGAAACGTTGATCTTGAAATTCCGGCCTTTGCCGAAATTGTGATCGAAGGTTTTATCGATCCGGAAGGCAAAGAAGAGGATGGCATACTCGGAGAATCGAGCGGGTATTATATGGGTTTCTCAAAAAGCCCTGAGATCCAGGTCACGGCGGTCACTTTCCGAGAAAATGCCATCTACCATGCCATCGTTCCCTGGAGCCTTGAAGTCGACAATCTCCTTTACCTGGTCCACGGCCTCGATTTCATTCCGAAGATGAAAAGAGAAATCCCCTCCATCAGAGGAATACGCCTTATTCCTGGAACATTCGGGGCGCATGCCGTGATGAACCTGGATACGGAAAATAGGGGTGAAATCCGGAGGGCACTCTCTCTGGCTCTCTCGTTTACTAACATTAAAAAGGTTATCGCCGTCAATACGGATGTCAACATACAGGATGATCGGGAGGTGGAATGGGCCATGGCGACACGATTTCAAGCGGACAAAGACCTGATCATCGTGACTAACCTGAGAGGTCAACCCATTGATCCCTCTTCGGGCGATGGATTTTTAACAGCCAAGATGGGGTTGGATGCGACCAAACCCCAACCCGGAGGCTTTGAAAAGGTTGAGGTCCCGGAAGAGGTGAAAAAAAGAATCACTCCTGTCCTTCAGAAACTAACCAAAGGGGGATGAGATGAAGAGACTGATCGTAGGAATCTCCGGCGCTACTGGAGCCATCTATGGCATCAGGCTACTTGAAGTCCTCTCCAAATCGAATGTGGAAACCCATCTTGTGATCACCGAGGCCGGTGAAAAGAACATCCGGATGGAGACCGATTGGAAGATAGAGCAAGTCAATTCTTTGGCAAAGGTTGTTTACGATATCAAAGATGTGGGAGCGGATATTGCCAGCGGTTCATTCCACACAGATGGAATGGTGGTCATCCCCTGTTCCATCAAGAGCCTTTCGGCGATTGCCAATTCTTTTAATGTGAATCTTCTCATTCGTGCGGCAGATGTGACGATGAAAGAGAGAAGAAAATTGGTTCTTGCCGTGAGGGAGACACCCCTCCATAAAGGCCATCTCAATCTCATGATGAACCTCGCCGACTCGGGGGCGATCATTCTCCCGCCTATCCCTGCCTTCTATTTTCATCCCAGGACCATGGATGATCTGATTAACCATACCATCGGTAAAATCCTCGACCTGTTCCATATTGAGCACGACCTGTTTGACCGGTGGGGAAGCGCCAAGATAAAAAAGGCTCTGAGAAAGAAAGGACTGAACCATTAAGATCAGGGGAAGGATTGTTGAAGGACTCAGGGAGGCAGGTCATTTCACTCAGATCCCCTGGGTGAAAAGACAGTTTATCGAAAAGCTTTCTATCGACCTCTATCCGGGCACCTTAAATCTTGATATCCTTGAACCCGAATCTATAGTGGCCTACCAAAACCTCAAAGCCCAAAGGGGCATAGAAATCATTCCTGAAGATCCCTCTTTTTGTAGCGCCCGGTGTTACCTCGTTCTCATCAATGGCCTGTTAAAAGCCGCCATCGTCTTGCCCCTGGTCGAGGGTTACCCCGATAATAAAATGGAATTGATCGCACCTCAAAATATCAAAGAGGCGCTTTCTGTTGCGACAGGGGATATTTTAGAAGTGGAGGTAATCGAAAGTTTTTAATATTTCATGAGTCAGCGGCACATAAAAACACAAAATAAAAGGACCCTCACCCTTTTTCCCAATACAACAACTTCTTAATCTTCTCGAGCAACATCGGCCTGATTTCCGGTCTCTTCACTCTTGTCACTTCCTTCCACTCTTTCCAGTCTCCAAGAAGATCGTGATAGAGGTTGGCGCAAGCCTTTTGACAAAAAACTTTTGCATCCGGATCCACTTTTTTAACACAGGATTGAAGCTCCTGGAAAAGGCGGTCTTTCTCCTCTTCTTCTTCCATGTGGAACATCAACACTTTCGATGTCTTCGAGGATTGGCTCGACCCAAACTTGCCTTTCACATAATGATCCCCAAGATAATTTTTTTCATACTCATCCAACACCTCCAAACAGTCTTCCTTATTCTTAAGCACAGCCACGACCTTCCAGCAGCGATAAGCCTCCTTTAATTCAATTTCTTCCTTTCCCTCCTGAAGTTGCTGATAGAGGTTGGTGATGCAGGGGACACAGCGACCGTAAATATTTCCCTTGGTGGCCCGGAGTTTCGGGTCGCTCTCAAAACTGACCCAGTTTTCCCTGGACTCTCTCCAGAACCTCTTGTCCAGAAAGATCCTTTTCATTCGCTTTGATCCATTTTTCCCAAAAACTGGAAATATCAGAAAACCTATACCGATTTCAGGGTGAAAAACCCACCATCCTTGCACCAAAGGAGAGGGGAATTGCCCATATCCTTCTGACTTGTCACCTTACCGATAAAGAGATGGTAGTCGCTAATATCGTAGCGAGTTGTAACCTGGCATTCAAACCAGGCTGAGGATCCTTTCGGGACCGGAGGCTTTCCAGGCTCTCCGGAAACGGTTTCAAAAGTGATCTCTTTAACCTTCTCTTCTCCGCTCATGCTTCCCATTCTTAAAGCCAATTCCTTCTGAGTCCCAGAAGCAAGGACGAGGGTGAATCTCCCTGATCCCTCGATCAGCTCGGAGGTAAGATGCCCCTTTGCCAGACTCACTGCCAAAAGGGGCTCGGTTTCTGAAATTACAAAGGCTGTAGCCGTCATGATGTCCATTTTCCCTTGGTAAGCCGTACTCACAAAAACGACTGGACAAGGAAGTTGATAAGAGGCCCAATTTACTTTGAACATAGCTCCTTCCTCCTTTGAAGAAATATTTCTAACATTATAACAAACACCCTCCCCATTTTAAACATTTCCTTTATAGGATTCCGTGTGTCGCTTCCACGCGACTCTCTTGAGAAGAGGAATGATTCGGGCCGTGTTCCCCGTGGCAAGGCTCAGAAAATGTTTTATGTTGATTACCTTCATAATTTAACATACCATACCTTAAGATGAAGCCCAAGGGGGGAGTTCGATTGAAGAAAAACACCATCATTTTGATATCAACATTAGATACGAAAGGCTCCGAGGCCGCTTTTCTGAAAAGCCTGATTCAAGGAAGAGGCCATCGGGTCATTCTTCTCGATACCAACACGGGGGGGGAACCCTCTATACCCCCTGATATTTCTGCTAAAGAAGTTGCCAAGGATGGTGGATGGAATATTGAAGAAGTGAGAAAGATGAAAGGGACAGGTAAGGTCGCCTCGATCATGATTGATGGCGCCATTAAGAAAGTCAAGACCCTTTTGGAAAAGGGAGAGCTTCATGGGATCATTTCCTTCGGAGGAGCGAGCAATACAGCGATCGCAACAGCCATCATGAAATCCCTTCCCTTTGGGATCCCTAAAGTCATGCTCTCGAGTATGGCTGCCGTCCCCGCTTATGCAGGAGGGTATTTCGGCACAAAGGATATCGCTATCTTCCATTCAGTAGTGGACGTTGTAGGATCTAATCCCTTTGTCGAAGATGTATTAAAACGAGCAGCGGGGGCGATCTGCGGAATGGTGGAAATGGGAGGAGGACTTGCCTCTCTTTCCAAAACCACTCATAAAAAAGATTTGATCGCCTTAACGGAGTTTAAATTTTCAGAGGAATGCTGTTCTCACATCAGACATCTTTTAGAAGAAAAGGGATTCGAAGTAATCCCTTTTCATGCCCAGGGAATGGGTGACAGGGCAATGGAGGATTTAATCGGAGAAGGGCTCTTCCAGGGAGTGATGGACATTGTCCCCGCAGGTGTCAGTGAAGAGCTATTAGGGGGAAACCGGGCCGCGGGTCCGAGTCGCTTGGAGAGAGCTGGAGAAATGGGAATTCCTCAAATCGTTACGCCTTGTGGATTTGATATGTTGAGCTGCGGGCCTTTGGAGAGAGGCGATCGGGGAGACCCCCTATGGATTTCAAAGGATATCAAGAATAGAAAACTTTTCATCCCGGACGCCTTCAGGGTTCAAGCCCGTACATATTCTCAAGAATTGAGGGAGATTGCGAGAGAGGTGGCCAGAAAATTAAATCAATCAAAAGGACCTGTCGCTATGCTCATTCCATTAAAGGGATGGTCTTCTCTCGACAAGGAAGGAATGCCTCTCTATGATCCGGAGGCTGACAAAGCCTTTGTCCAAGAACTAAAAACGCACCTCCATCCTAAGATCCCCCTCATTGAAATCGACCTTCACCTCAATACCCTTGAATTTGCCGAAGAAGCTGTGAAGCAATTTATCAAGCTTTACCCCGTTAGAAAATCTTCCACTTTCTGACGGGAAAGCTCACGCGGGGCATTAAACCCAGTGTTCGCTGAAAAAGGAACAGCCATCCTCCCCGCTTCGAGCCGCGGGGTTTTCTAACGGGGTAAAGAGATCTTTATGAAGGGGTCATGGCAGTGGCGGAACCAATTCTTTTTTCAACTCCTTCACCATCTTCAGAAAGGCTTCGCTCGGAGGGGAGAGAGATTTTTCGCTGTGGTAGATGAGATCGGTAAAGAAAATGATATTCCCCTCTTCAAGGGAAATGACTTTTAAGGTTCCCTTCTCCAATTCCTCTTTGATGTCAGGCTCAAACATGAAGGAAACCCCTTTATTCTGCTTCACGTATCCCACTATAAAGTCCAAACTACTTGCCTCCATAATCACCGATGGCCAAATCCCATATTCCTGAAATTTTCTCAGAACGGCTGCTCTTGAACCGGATCCCTTCTCCCTCAAAATCACCGATTCACCATTCAGTTCTCTCAGAGAGATACTCTTCCTCTGTGAGAACCTGTGTTCAGGTGAGGCAACCAGAACAAACTCTACTGTTGAGAAAAAGAGGGATTTGATTTTTCGATCCAGATTAAGCTGGGAGATAAGGGCTAATTCATTTTTCTTCTCGAGGACGCTCTTGGCCATATCCTCGGAATTCCCTTCATCTAAGATGACTTTGATACGCGGGTATCTTCTCTGAAACTCGGAGAGCAAGGAAGGCATGATGTAGCGGGCATAATTTTTCGTTGCTCCAATTTGAAGAGTCCCTCTCATCAATTTCTTGAAATCCCTCATCTTCTCGTTGGCATCAGATACAAGTTCGAAAATCTTCTCTGCATATTGGTAGAGAAGCTCTCCCGCTTCGGTTAACTGCATTCTTTTCCCAACTTGTTGAATGAGTTTTAAATTCAATGATTTTTCAAAGGATTTGACCTGGATCGTCACAGCAGGTTGGGTGACATTTAATTCTTCCGCCGCCCGAGTAAAACTCTTTCTCTTGATAACTAAATAAAATGCTTCCAACTGTCTGAGATTCAAAAATCCTCCTAAATCAATAACTAAGATTATTTAACACGCAAATAAGGACCACCCCCCTCCCTCACCCTCCCCCTCTGAGGGGGGAGAGGCGGGGTGGGGGTGCTTATTTTCATGCTTCGTAGTGCCCATGTGGGGCATGGAGATTTGGATAGAAAAATCATAAAATTAATGTACTAAAACCCTTTGAAATAAAAGAGTTTTACGGATTACTATAAGTTTTTTTTATGGTATTATAAGAATAATTACATTGACTTGTCAATTCTTTAAAATGTAGTTTTTATTACATACTAACTTATAATTGAAAATTATCGTTAGGAAAGGAGAGAAAATTATGCCCCAATATGATGGCATTATCATTGGTGGTGGGCCAAACGGACTCACTTTAGGTTGCTACCTGGCCAAGGCAGGGCTCAAGATTCTTATTTTAGAGAAGAGATACGAAATGGGAGGAGGCCTCTGCTCAGAGATGATCACCATCCCAGGCTTCATCCACAATACCCATGCGATCTACCATCCCATGGTGGATTACGCTCCGGTCTTTGCAGATCTCCAATTAGATCAAACCTACGATCTGAAATATATCCATCCCGAAGTCGTCATGGCTATGCCCTTCTTGGACGGTAGGAGTCTCTGTATCTACTCTGACGTGGAGAGGACATGCTCATCCTTCGCCCAATTTTCAAAGAAAGACGCAGATGCCTATCGGGATACTTATAAACGGTTTAAGGGATATGTAGACGCATTTCTTGGACCCGCCACTTACGATATGGCCAAACCAGCCATTGAACAGGTGATTAAACTCCACTCTAAACCATTAGGTCAAGAGATCAGTGTACTTTCTGAAAAAAAACCGATCGATATCATCCATGGGATTTTTGAAAATAATCAAGTCAGAACATTGATGCTATATGTTACGTGTATGTGGGGATTGGATTATGACTTAGAAGGACTCGGGTACCTCGTTCCCCTCATGGTCAATCGAGCCGCAAATTACAGGCTCTGTATGGGTGGCTCCCACCACATGGCCAATTTGATGTCAAAATTTCTCTACCGACACAGAGGGATGATTTTGGGGAGTCAGATCATCAAGAGAATTATTGTCGAAAACGGGACTGCAAAAGGCGTTGAATTAGACGATGGAACGGTTTATGAGGCAACGAAATTTGTTGCCTCCAGCATCGATCCTTATCAAACCTTCCTGAAGTATATCGGAGAGAAGAACCTCTCAAAAGATTTTGTTACGCGGACAAAGGACTGGAAATGGGAAAAATGGTCCCTCTTTGATGTCCACCTTGCGCTTTTTAACGCACCCCAATTTGTTGCTGCCGCTTCGAACCCCGATCTGAATAAAGCCTTTATTTATGTTCTCGGATTTGAGACGGAAGAGAATCTGATCGATCATTTTAAAGCCTTAAAAAATGGAGAGATCAAGCCATCCGGATTCAACTGCTGCTTCCCAACCGTTTTCGATCCCTCAGAAGCGCCTCCAGGGAGACACACCGGTTTAATATCAGAACATGCACCTTACCGTTTGAAGGAAGGGGGCCCCGAGAGATGGTATAAGATCCGTCAAGAACATGCCAAAGAGCTCATCGATAAGCTCAAAAAATATGCACCCAACATGAGTGAGGACAACATCCTCTGGACCTACATCGCCTCTCCCCTCGATATCGAAAACAAATTCGCGGATATGGTGGAGGGATCGATTAAACAGGGAGGTTACTACCCTCTTCAAATGGGATATCTCAGACCGAATGAACTTTGTTCTCAATACGCAACGCCCATTAAAAATCTCTACCTTTGTGGCGCTTCCACTTTCCCTGGAGGCCTGGTCACCTATGGCGCAGGATATAATGCGGCCAATCGAATTGCTCAGGATCTCGCAATTAATAAGTGGTGGAAAGAACCTGAGATCGTGACGAAGGCAAAGGCAGAAGGTTTGTTATAGGAGGTCAAAGATGAAAGTCAATTCGACAGGTTTGGGCCAGACAACGATGACTGCGGCCTTTACCCAGCTTCTCAAAGATCCGGATGGAGGGGACACCTTAAAATTGAAGATCGAGTCTTCAGAACCCATCCATTGGGTGATTACAGCTACTCTGGAAGGAGCGGACCTGAGGAACTTCATCAAGCTCCTCATTAAACCCTCTATCCTCTATTATGCCATTGCGTTGATGATGAAAAAAAAGAAATAGAAAAGGAGGAAACCCCATGCCGGATACAAGTTATGATGCGATTGTTATTGGCGGAGGACACCACGGGACGATCATTGCCTGCTATTTGCAACACGCAGGTCTCAAAACATTGGTCTGCGAACGTCAACATGAATTAGGGGGAGGTGCCTGCGGTGAAGAGCTTCCCCTACCCGGATTTATCCAGAATACATGCGCCCACTTCACCCGCGTCTGGACCCACCCAGTTTACACCGACTTCAATCTGAGGGAATATGGTCTAAAATATATCTTCCCGGAACAGAATGAAGGGATGGTTTATCCGGATGGAACCTGTTTTGTCGGTTACTCAGCCTGGAAGGTAATCGATCCTGTAACGGGAAAAGAAGAACTTTCGAATGAAAATGTGAAGAAGACCTATAACGAGATCGCCCGCTTCTCCAAAACGGATGCGGAGACCTACCTCGATATCCTCGGAAAATATCAGAGAAAGTGGAGGGCTGCTTTTCGGGAATATCGTTATAGTCCTCCCACGCCGTGGGGAGTCAAAAATGCCCTTGAAAAACTCTGCGGTGATCCTGTGGATGGAATTGATCCTGTTTATCAATTCATGACAGGCTCCCAGATCGCCAAAGACCTTTTTGAAAGCCCTGAACTCCAGTGCCTCTTTATGAGGGCCATCGAAACCTCAACAGGCTGCTTCCCCGGCGATGTGATTGGCCTCTATGTTTTTGTCCATGTGATTGCCCTCACCCTTTCTTTTGAGTCTGTCTCCATTGTGATCGGTGGAACCCACACCATCACACATGCCCTCCAGAGGGCCTTCAGCGCCATGGGAGGGGAGTTCTGTGTGGAAACCGAAGTGGATAAAGTTCTTGTTGAGAATGGAAGAGCCAAAGGGGTCAAACTTTCGAATGGGATAGAGGTTGAAGCAAAACAGTTGGTGGTCAGTGATTTAGGGATCCCCCAGACTATCTTCAGGCTTTTAGGAGAAAATCATGTGACACCAAAGGTTGCACGGCGCATACGAAATATCCGGTATGACCGCAGCCAGATTTATTGGGGAAATATGGCCATGCACGAACTCCCCAAATATAAAGCGGTCTCCTTCAATCCAGATATAGGCAGTCAACCTCGACTCTACATGGGAGATAAAGACCCTGAATACCTCTCCTGGAAATACCAGGCGGACATCTTTACCAAGGGATTCCCTGAAAAGTGGTATATGCTCGCCGCCCCAGACTCCATCTGGGACAAGACCCGGGCGCCTGCGGGAAAACACACTATTTTGGTTGAAGAATTCGCCCCCCCCCTTCACCTCTTTTCCGAGAGACAATGGCTCAAAATGAAGAAAGAGGTGGAAGATTTAATGTTGAAACAGTGGCAGATCTATGCCCCCAATATGACCCGTGACAATGTCATTGAGGCCTTCATTACCACCCCCTATGATACAGTCATGCGAAACATCGACATGCTGGAAGGAGGTTGGGCCGAGGGGGCCATGTTTGCTTCCCAGGCCGACCGATTCAGACCCATTCCAGACCTCTCGGGCTATCGTCTTCCCTTTCTCAAAAATATGTATATCTGCTCTTCCAACATGCATTCCGGAGGCGGCATTGCTCGAGGCTCCAGTTACAATTGCTTCAAGGTCATTGCAGAAGACTTCAAGTTAGAGAAACTCTGGGAGATAAAAGGAAGAGCTTATTAAAGAAACAATACAAAATGATCAATTAGCAATTCGCAATGATCAATGGAGACCCACAGAAGAGGAAACACCCATTAACTGACCAATGCAAAATGGTCGATGAGCAATGCTCAATTGGACCGCATAGAAAGGGAGATAGATGAGACTCAAGGATAAAGTGGCCGTCGTCACAGGGGCTGCCAAGGGCCTGGGAAAAGAATTCTCTATCGGTATGGCAAAAGAGGGGGCCAAAATCATGGCTGTCACCCGCAGGGATCTCACCAACCTGGAGAAAACCGTTAAGGAGATTGAAGTCTTGGGCGGATTGGCGAAAGCTCTCCAGGCTGATGTCTCTATTGAAAAGGATGCGATCAAGATCGCCGAAGAAACATTTAAGTCCTTTGGCAGGATCGATATCTTAGTCAATTGTGCCGCTATCTACGACGGATTGGTTCGAAAATTTTTCACGGAGATAGATCCCAACGAATGGGATCAGGTGATGGCCGTGAACGTCAAAGGCCCCTGGCTATGCACAAGGGCTGTATTTCCTTATATGAAACAACAGGGAAAAGGAAAGATTGTCAATCTCTCTTCTGAAGTATTTTTTACGGGGTCCCATGGTTTGATCCACTATGTGTCCTCTAAGGGAGGGGTAATCGGGTTAACCCGGGCCCTTGCCATTGAATTAGGGCCATATAATATTAACATTAATACCGTTGCGCCAGGATTTACAGATACAGAGGCAAGTCGTCATCTCGCCGATGTGACTAAATACGATGTGAGTAAAACTCCTTTAAGACGACTGGAACAACCCAATGATCTTCTCGGCGCTGTCATCTTCCTCGCATCCGATGAAAGCAATTTCATTACCGGGCAAACCATTTTAGTAGATGGTGGAAGGGCAATGCATTAGCCCTTTCAGTTATCCTCCGGCTGCTTAATGCTATTTCAGGTAGTCACATTTCATCTTTGGCACGATGAGGGCGTTTTAGGTGGGGCTTCCTCTTACCCTGTTCACGCTGTGGTGCAACTCCATACGAAATCAACTTTATCACACAAATGAATAACAAACGGAGGATGCTTAAAGGATGCACGAGATTAATTTTACTCTAAACGGTATTCCAAAAAAGGTGATCGCTGATCCCCGGAAAAGCTTACTCAAAGTGATTCGGGAGGATCTCGGGCTAACCGGAACGAAAGAAGGGTGTTCAGCAGGACACTGCGGTACCTGTGCTGTGATCATGGATGGTGAAGTCGTCCTCGCCTGTAGGGTCCCTGTGGCTAAAACCCAGGGCAAAGAGATCACGACCATAGAGGGTATCGGCACCCTCAAAAATCCTCATCCCCTTCAATTAGCCTTTGCAAAAACAGGAGCCATCCAGTGCGGCTTCTGTACACCAGGGATGATCGTTCGGGCTAAGTCCATTTTGGACAAAAATCTTGATCCCTCAAGAGACGAAATAAGGAGGGCTCTTCAACCCCATATCTGCCGTTGTACCGGTTATCAAAAGATCTTTGAGGGGATTGAACTGGCAGCCTCGTATCTACGGGGAAAAACAAAATCCATCGAATTAAAACTGACCGGGAAAGGGACGGTTGGCCAACCTGTCACCCGACCGGACGCACTCGAAAAGGCTACAGGAACAACCCTCTACGCCGCTGACCTCGCTGTGGACGGATGTGCTCACATCAAGGTTTTAAGAAGCCCTCATCACCACGCTAAAATCGTTCATATTGAGAAGGCAGAAGCGGAAGCGATTCCTGGAGTCCTCGCTGTGCTCACTGCCGAGGATGTGAAAGGAACAAATATTTTGAAGATGGCCGGTGATGACCAACCCATCTTATGTGGAAATAAAGTTCGCTTTATTGGAGACCCCGTGGCTGCTGTTGTGGCGAACTCTGAGGAAATAGCCTCTTACGCCATCGAGAAGATTGAAGTCACTTATGAACCCTTAGAATCAGTCCTCACTCCTGAGGAAGCATTGAAGGAAGGCGCCATAAAGGTCCACGATGATCGATCCAATCTCTTTTTCGAACAACCCATTATCCATGGTGATATGAAGAAGGGTCTTTCAGAGTCGGAGGTGGTGGTTGAGAAAACCTACACAACGCAATCCGTTGAACATGCCTATCTCGAGAACGATGCCGGCGTTGCCTATCTCCATGAGAATGGGCAATTGATCATTATGTCTGCAAGCCAGAACATCCATGCCCACCGAAAAACCATTGCAGAGGGTTTGGGCCTCAGTCTGGACAAAGTACGGGTCATTCAAACCCCTACAGGAGGAGCGTTTGGAGGAAAATTAGATGTCTCCGTAGGTGGAATTCTCGGTTTGACTGCTCTAAAACTGAAAAGGCCGGTGAAGCTTGTCTATACGAGGAGCGAAACCTTTGCAGTTACCCCGAAACGCCACCCCTTCTTGATGAAGGTGAAAGTGGGGGCCAAAAAAGATGGAACCTTGATGGCATTGGATTTTGATCTCACGGCAGATGGTGGGGCCTATAAATCATTCAGCAACAGTGTGACGCAGCGAGGCATTATCCATTCCCAGGGACCCTATCGCTTTCCGAATGCACATGCTTATGGAAAAGCAGTTTATACCAATACAGCTTTCAAGGGAGCCATGAGAGGCTTTGGCGCACCCCAGGTTGCTTTTGCGATCGAGTCGATTCTCGATGAGCTGGCTATTGAATTAAAAATGGACCCCTTAGCCCTCAGGATGGAAAACGGCTTTGTGAAAGGAGATACGACGATCTGTGGCCAAGTGTTAGATCACGCAATCGGATTCCAAGAATGTATGGAGACTCTAAAACCTTTTTATGAGAAAGCGCTCAAACAAGCCAAAGCAAACATCACCAATGAAATCAAACAGGGTGTTGGTTTAGGAGGGGTTTGGTTCGGTCCAGGGCGGAGCGCCCCAGATCAATCTGAGGCGTGGGCAGAACTTCTTCCTGATGATACCTTACAGATTTGGATCGCAGCATCGGATATGGGACAGGGGACAAATACGATGTTCTGGCAGATCGCTGCAGAGACCATGGGATTTCCATTGGAAAAGGTCAAAGTCTTTACGACCGACACGGAGATCACACCGGATGGGAACTTTTCCGCCGGGAGCCGTCAGACCTATGTATCAGGAAGAGCTGTACAGATGGCTGTGGCAGAATTGAAAAGAGCCATGGAGGAAAAAGGGGTAAAGACATACAGCGAGATGAAGGTGAAAGGTTTACCTACTCTTTATAAAGCAATCAATAAGCCTGTAACATCAAGGCCTGATCCCAAGACCGGTCAAGGTGTGCCATGGGAAACCTATTCCTTTGGAATCCAGATGGCTGAAGTATCCGTCGAGATAAAGACAGGCAAGGTCACTGTCCTCAAGATCACCTCCGTCCATGACCTTGGAACAGTGATCAATATCCAAAATGTGGAGGGCCAGCTCCATGGTGGCATCTATATGGGGCTCGGATATGCCCTCATGGAAGAGTTTGTGTATACGAAGACCGATAGCTTCGCTAAATTTAAAGTCCCGAGAGCCAAAGACATGCCAGAGATGGAAGTGATCACTCTCAATATTCCAAGAGAAAAAGGACCCTTTGGAGCTTCGGGTACTGCCGAATATGCGGATGTCCCCACGGCACCAGCCATCGCTAATGCTATCTATAATGCATGCGGTGTTCGTATTCGAGATTTACCCATTACTCCAGAAAAGATCATTAAGCTTTGCAAACTTTAAAAAGGGCGAGGGTTGTCGAGCTCGAAAATTAACTTGATTTCTTTCTTTCCTGTCAGTAGTATAGTCATACTTTTAAGACGAGGTATCCCATCACAGAAAGGAGGTGTAGGCAGAATTTGGATGAAAGTTTGGTTCAGTCTGATCGGGGGGAAAATGGAATATATCTTTAGAGCTGCGAAACTTTAAAGGAGGTGGGAGAATGAAATTTTATGATGTGGTCCCCGGACTTGATTTTATGGAGGAGTACGATTTAGAACAATCACCTGCTTGGTTTCTCGATGCCACCCACTCTGTGCCCCCATGGACGCCTATGTTCGGATGGTTTTGGATCAATTTCTGTCGGCATGGAATGCAGTATGGCGCTGAAACCCTCTCCCTTCCCACGGTGAAAGGATGGGACTGGCGTTTTAAAGATGGGGGTGGATATCTAACCCTTCTCATGGTCACCTCCGACCAGGAGAAAGCAGAAAGGGAGAAGAAGTTTAGAGAAGCGATCCGTCCCTTCGTAGAAAACTATGATGGTCTTTGGGGTGGATATGTTAAGGAAATACTGAAAAGATATGAGAGTTTAAAGGCCCTTGATGTCAATACTGCGTCGAATATCAAACTTCTTGAGAACTTCGAGGAGACAATCGATACCTGTCGAAGGATGTGGGAAATCCATATGCACATGATGTATGGGACTTATACACCCTACGTCCTCTTTGAGCAACTCTGTATGCAGTTGTTGAAAATCGATGACACCCATCCTACTTTTCATAAATTAGTGGCCGGTTTTGACAATGAAAGTTTTCGAGTGGACCGCAGGCTCTGGGAGTTCTCAAAAAAGGCTAAGGATATGGGGCTCGAAAGTCTCTTTATGGAGACACCCTCAAAGCAGATGAAGACTAAATTAGGAGAGAGTGATAAAGGAAAGAAATTTTTGAAGGAGTTCGACGAATTCCTTGAAAAGGAAGCAGGCTGGAGGATGGAGCGAATGGCTGAGATCAATGTCCCCACCTGGCAGGAGGACCCAACGCCCGGTTTCGAAACGGTAAAAATGTACCTAAAGAAAGGTGGGGAATTCGACTTAGACCAGGACCGTAAGAAGATTGAAAAGGAACGGAAAGATACAGAAAAAGAGGTCTTGGCCAAGATTGCTCCCGAACAAAAGAGCTGGTTCTCCATGTTGATGAAGGTGGCTCAAAATTGCAGCCGCTTCAGTGAGGAGCACAACCATTATCTCGATCTTTACACCCATGCCTTGATGAGAAGATCCTGTATGGGATTGGGAAATCGATTCGCCAAATGCGGAGCGATCAGTCAACCTGATGATATTTTCTTCCTCATGCCCGATGAGGTGAGAAAGGCTGGGATTAATCCGGACAAACTCAATCTCAAACCCATTGCCCAGCGTCGACGGAAAGAATGGGAAGGATGGAACCAGAGGGACAATCCTCCTGCCATCTTTAAAGAGGGGTTTACTTTGGAAATGGCGATTGGAGGATTGGTCCAATCTCTTGATCCCATCGCCCTTAAGGTGGTGGTGGGAAGCATGCCTGTGCCAAAACCTGAACTCAAGGCAGACCTCTTGGGGACGTGCGGCTCTTCAGGTGTGGCAGAAGGAATTGCTCGGGTTGTCCTTAGGGATGAAGACTTACCAAACATTCAAAAAGGAGATATCCTTGTTGCGATGAGCACCTCTCCTGCCTGGACGCCCGTATTCAGTATGATCAATGGGGTTGTGGTGGATCGAGGGGCGAGCCTCTCCCATGCCGCTATTGTGGGTAGGGAGTATGGCATCCCTGTGGTCATGAATGTTTTTACGGGAACTCAAGCAATCAAGTCCGGCCAAAGGATTCGTGTCGACGGCAATCTGGGGGCCGTTTATATTCTGGATAAATAGAATGCCTCAAAAACGAAACAAATTTATCATCTGGTTTAAGGATTGTTCAGGAAAAGATATACCACGGGTCGGTGGGAAAAATGCCAATCTTGGAGAAATGTTAAAAATGGATCTAAGGGTCCCTCCGGGATTCGCAGTGACCACCCAGGCATTCGATGCCTTTTTGGATAAAGGGAGGGTTCGAAACCAGATCGTGAGGACCCTCCCTCAACTCCAATTCGATGACATCAAAGCCCTGGAGAAAGCGGGACGCCAGATTCGGGACCTCATTGAATCAACTCCGATTCCAAAAAAGATTGTAGAAGAGATTAAAGAAGCCTATAGAGAATTAGCCAACCTCTGCAGGGTCCCGGATCTTCCCGTTGCTGTTCGGTCCAGTGCCACCTCCGAAGATCTGAAGACAGCCAGTTTCGCCGGGCAGCATGAATCCTATCTCTGGATCAGGGGCGGCGAGGAAGTAGTCCGCCATATATTGAAATGCTGGGCAAGCCTGTTTACGGATCGCGCCATTGCCTACCGGAACCAGGTCGGATGGCCTCACGACAAAGTCACCATCAGCGTTGGTGTTCAGAAAATGGTCAAAGCGAAATGTGCCGGAGTCATGTTTACCATAGATCCGGTCATCGGAGATGAGAGTAAGATTGTGGTGGAAGGCAATTGGGGATTAGGCGAAAGTGTGGTCAAAGGAGAGGTTTCTCCTGATCACTTCATTGTGGATAAGCAATCCTCTGAGATTTTAGAGAAGACCGTCGCTTTTAAATTACTCTGCTATCAGCTGGAGGGAAATAAGGTGGTTTGCTCACCCCCCTCCTCTGAAAAACAAAATCAGCTCTGCTTAAGTGACGAGGAGTTAGTCGAAATCGTTCGGTTGGGTAAAATCTCAGAGGCCCATTACCAATCCGCTCAGGATCTCGAGTGGGCCATCGATATCGACCTCCCCTTCCCTGAGAACGTTTTTCTCGTTCAGACCCGCCCCGTCACGAGTTCAGGGAAACCCAAGAGAAGCGATGCCGATGTCATCATCGATATGATGTCTTCGCTTTTCAGAAGGTAAGTGGGTGGCCCATGTATCGACGATGGGAGGAAAGATGATTTTCTTATTCAATCAACACTGGGATATTATCCCGGGGAAAGAGGAAGAATACACAAAATTTGCTATCAATCACCATATCCCGACCCTGAAAAAGATAGGAATTAATCTTGTCGGTGGATTCCATGTGGTCATCGGAGAAGGACCCCGGATCATAGCGGTGGGAGCAGTCGATTCCTTCCAAAAGCTCCAGAAGGCCTTGGAGTCTGAAGAGTATGAATCCGTAACAGCCCAGATGAAACAATATGTTCTCAATTATTGTTGCCGGATTCTTAAGCCAACGGGGCGGGTAAAAATAACAAAATATAGTATTCAATTACGGGTATGGAAATTTAACCAATATTTTAATATCCTTCCTGGAAAAGAGAAGGAATACTCGGAGTTTATCATCAAAGATCATCTTCCGACCATGGAAAAACAGGGCATTAAAATGACTGGAGGCTGGCAAGTCGTGGTAGGAGCCGGCCCTTCGATTGTGGCAGAGGGGACAGCAGGTAGTCTAACCGAGATTGCGAAAGCCATTGATAGCGATGAGTATAGACGAATCACAAATATTCTTACCTCGACCTATGTGACTGATTACAGTAGCCGTATTCTGGCTCCCACAGGGCGTATCGAACTCCCTTATATATTGAATAGAATGATGAGAGGGTTTTAAAGAGGTTTGAGGTTTGAATTGAAAATTGATAACTGACAATTGGTCATTGATCATTTCCAGCCAGTGGTGATAAAACCGATCCATCAGAAAATTTTTGAAAAGGCTAAACCCTTCCTCCGAACCCGAAAGAATCTCATTCACACTCGGGTCGCGCTCCGGTTTGCTTTAAAGCTTCTCCAACACGAAACGAGTGATGAAGAGGTTGTTATCCCTGCGATTCTTCTCCACGATGTGGGGTGGAATGCCGTCCCAAAAAACTTACATCTCACTGCTTTTGGTCCAAATCCATCCAATCCTGAGTTGACAAGGGTTCATGAAGTGGAAGGGGCAAAGATAACCAAACACATTTTGGAAGCGGTGCACTATCCTCCTAAAAAAGTGGAGGAGATCTGTCGGATCATACGGGGTCATGATTCGAGAAAAAGACCCATCTCGTTCAATGACCGGATCGTTAAAGATGCGGATAAACTTTGGCGATATTCTCGAAAAGGTGTGGCTATTGAAACGGACCGGTTTAATATTTCACGTCAAGAATTTCTCACCTACTTGGAAGGGAAGATAGACCAATGGTTCCTAACGGCTACGGCCAAAAAGATGGCGAGACAGGAGATCTCTGAGAGAAACAATCCCTTGCCCTAAACCCCTTTTCAGAATATACTGTTTAATAATCCAATTGCCCCCTCACACTCACCCTATCCCCTGCCTTCGCCGAAATGCTTCGTTCAGGCAGGCGCCGGGGGAGGAAGGAGTAATTTGGGATATTTCTCCTTGATATAGAGAGAGGTGACTCATTCTGAAAAGATCAATCAGAGGTCTTTTGATCCTTTTGGTTTTCGTAAGTTTCTCTCTTTTTCTTATTTTCCCACGCGCGATTTCCTCTCAGGCTCCATCGCATGAGAAGATCATTCTGAGAGGTTTCGATGGCATCCCTCTCACTCTGGAAAGCAAGTCTCCGTATAGCCCCAAAAAGACCTGTGGCGCTTGCCACGATTATCAACGAATTACTAGTGGGTACCACTTCCAGCAGGGGCGGGCCGATGGGACCGGCAAAATTATTGTAAGCGATACCTACGATGAGAAATACCCCTGGAGCCTCTCTTCGGGATTATTTGGGAAGCATTCACCTGCCTCCCCGGATTCGAGTCAGTTGACTCGAAAAGTAAACCGGAATTTCTCCGAAATGGATAAATCCTCTTTCCACTTTGTCCAGAACTGTGGGGCCTGCCATCCGGGAGGAGGATGGGGAGAGTTCGACCGTAAAGGAAATCCCTACTACACCGAGGAAACGAAAAAATTCGGCTATGAACTATCCGGGGACGATCCAGTCGTCGATGGAGATTATACCCCCTTCAGTGCGGGCGATGAGAAATATGGAGCTCCCTGGGACCGCAGTGGTGGGAGTGAGGCGGACTGCCTCATCTGTCACCTCAAAGGATATCATTGGAAAGAACGTGGGGAAGTCTTCAGAGGAAGATTCTTCAAGCATGGACCGACTGTGGGAGCGGGGTGGGCCACGGTCAAACTCTCACCGGAGGAAGAGAGGAATCCTAAAGCCGTTCTGGTGGATATCGACTATACAAAAAAAGAGGCGGCTGACTGTGAAAATCTCCATCTTCAGATCGTGAGGCGTCCCTCTGATGAAAACTGCTGGTCCTGTCATGCCATCTATGGTGAAAGAAAAAGGGGGTATGACTGGAATCTCGAAGCGGATATTCACAAAGCCAAAGGCATGGATTGTGTCTCATGCCATCCGGGAGACAAAGAACATAATTTTGCCAAAGGAAATTCCCTCCAACAAACGGTCAGGGATGATCTTGACAATACCATGAACTCCTGTGAAGACTGCCATTACAAAAGAAAAGACAGAAGAGCGCCGAGGTTCAAACACCCTTACTCTCCCAAGCATATGAGGAGAATCGCCTGTCAGACCTGCCACCTGCCTTACCGATCCGTGGTGGCAGAGCTTGTCTATGATCATACCAACGGAGACACCCAGATCCACGAGACGTCAAAATTTCTATCCCCCGACCCTCTGGATCCAAAACCGTCTCACGCCAGGGAAAGAACGGAGATCTGGTATCCTGCTCTCAAGGAATTCAAAGGAAAGATTATTCCCGTGAAATCTGCCATTGCAATCTACTGGGGAGATATGGATGAAAAGGCCAATGTGGTCAGGCCCATCCCGCACTGGAAGATCAGGGAATTTAAAAAACCTTCCCTTAAAGACGATGATGGAGATGGAATCCCCGAGGTCAATTCTCTCGATGAGATCAGATCCTTTCTCATCGCCCTTCGGGGAAAAGATCGCTTCGGGAATCCGATCGCAAACTTGCCGGTCTTGATCAAAGGAGGGTTTCTCTACCGTCTGGATAAAAAAGGGGGGGTGGAAAAAATCCTGCATGACCAGGCGCAGTCCATCGATTTCTCCCTCAACCATAACGTGCGGTCCGGCTCCCTGGCCATTGGTTTCAGGGGATGCAAAGACTGCCATTCCAAGAAATCCCCTTTCTTTTTAAGGAAAGTCCTTATCGATCCATACGATGAGAAAGGAAGACCTGTTTATGTTGAAGCATGGGAACAAATGGGAATTGATAAAGAGAAGCTGGACCGAATATTGATGGAACAGTAAATGTTAAGGCTGAGGTGTAGTGGAAAATATCCTCTGAAAGACATCGGAATGGTGTTGGAGGATATTGCCGGAGCGGCTCCGCCAGAATTGATAGTTGTGTTCGGAATTCCCATTGAAGGGCTGAATAGGTATTTGATGGCTTCTCTCACTTAAGGCCTTCTCAAAATTTTGATTTCCTTCCGTAATCCAAGAAAACCCCTCCTTTTTGCCATAGTCGAAATAGATCGAGTGGGGCAACGGCGTGATTCCCAGTTGTCTCAGAAGATCAATCGGATTGTTCTCCCGAAGTTGCTTCAGGTCAATGGAGGAATAAGAAGGAATATTTTTTGTTTCCAGCCTTCCGAAGACTTCCAGAAATTCTGGCAGGACCATTTTGATCATCCACTTGTTCTTCAATAACCCGATATCAAGAAGCCCGCTCTGGCTGCTGACGGACTGAAAAAGATGGGGATACTTCAAACCCAGCTTGATTGCTCCGAATCCACCGATTGAAATCCCCCCTATCCCTCTTCTTTGAAGAAATTTCTCCCGGTAGAGAGACCGGTCATGAAGATACTGCACCAGCTCCAAAAAATAGGATTCGTATCTTCCCAGTGCGCCTGGCTTCATGGAAAAAAAGGGGAGGAGGGAATAGTTAAATGCCTCACCCTGTTCGAAATCATCACAGCCTTTTCGATTCTGTGTTGCAGGGAAAAGAGTCTTCCCTTCATTCTCATCCGTATAAAATCCATTGTCCCCATCCGGAAGAACAAGAACCATTTTTTGTATGGAGTGGAAAAGACCCTCCGGATTTTTCCCGGCAGCAAGATTTTCGGAGACGATCGAGCGGGCAATCTCCCGTGGGTGATAATCCTCTTTCGCAAGACCGCCATGTTTTAAGAGCTCTTCAAATCGCTCTCCCAGGGACCTCTCCAGATCCCGATAGGTACGGTTATTAAAATCCATCAATGCATAAGCGATGACCGCAATATCCTGATGGAGGAGCCAATGATATTCCTCTTCCTTAACTTCACATAACACTCTCCTCGCCTTTTCCGGAGATCGCACCTTCCACCACCTCCCCGTTCGATGAAAATTATATCCGTGGAGAAGGTAGAGGACCGGGTATCTGACTTTAGGGTTTTTATAAAAGTCTTCCGGAAGGATGATAAAGAATCCCTTCTCTTTTCCCAGGGAGGTCGAAAAAAAGGTCTCATATCGAACCAAGTAGTGAAACTTCTGGGATGGTTTCGGATTGAGAAGATAAGAAATCTCCAGGTCATCCGGACAACAGGGATGAGAGGCGCCAAAGGTTTTAAGCGAACCAATCAATATTAACAGTATAGAGGAAAGAATTATCCAAAATCGCTTTCGGCGGTTCATCTCAATTAGAGCTAATATGCCTTCATAGGGTAGGCGTCCAACGCTTCTTTACTTTTGGTTGGTAAGTCATGCCGCACTTGATGCGGTATCCAGTCTCTATTTTTCTGGATTCCGGGTCAAGCCCGGAATGACGAACAAAGGAAAGGGATTTATGACTCACTACAATAGATACATTACCATAATAACAAATTGAAACCCATTTTTTCATCAAAAGCTTCTCTTTCCTAATTTTTGAAAAAAGTGTATATTCCAGACGGAAAGTCATAATGGAAATAGACCCACACCCATCTGAATAATAAAGGATTGAATTATCCTGATTCTATATAATATTTTCTAAAATTGTCTTTTCTGGAAAAAAAATACGAAATCGACTTTTCTATGCCAAAAGAGAACCGTTAATGGTTTAAAATCTGCGAAAATATGGAATAAACATAAAAAATAATGTTCGACGAGGGAAGAGAAAATGAAAATACCGCTATACCAGGTCGATGCTTTTACCTCACGGGTCTTTGCTGGCAACCCGGCGGCCGTCTGTTTTTTAGATCGTTGGGTCGACGACTTAATCCTACAGGCCGTGGCTGCCGAGAACAACCTGTCTGAGACGGCATTTTTGGTTCGTAACGCCGAAGGTTTTGACCTCAGATGGTTCACTCCGATCACTGAGGTTGCGCTATGCGGCCATGCAACATTGGCCAGCGCCTTCGTTCTTTTTTCCTATCAGAAATGGCCGGAGGAACACATCCGGTTTCAGACACGTAAGAGCGGCGAGCTTGTGGTAACAAAACGTGATGATCTCTTTGAAATGGACTTCCCTGCAAGACCTGCCCATCCCCAGGCTCCTCCCGCCGGACTCAACGAGGCGTTGCGAGTCACACCGCAAGCAGTACTCGGCTCCGCAGAGGATCTGCTTGTGGTGTTGGACAGCGAGAGGACCGTCAAGGCGGTGCAGCCCAATTTTTTCGACTTGGAACGTGTAGCATGTCGCGGCATCATCATTACAGCAAGAGGATATCGGAGCGACTTTGTATCGCGCTTTTTCGCACCCCGAGTCGGCATATCCGAGGATCCGGTGACAGGATCTGCGCATTGTGTTTTGGTTCCCTATTGGGCAGGTGTGCTTCGTAAGAACGATCTCCATGCATTTCAGGTCTCAAAGCGAGGCGGCGAGTTGTTCTGCAAGCAGGCCGGCGAGCGCGTGAAGATATCAGGCAAAGCGGTTCTCTATATGGAGGGCACAATAACGATATGAAGTGTCGAACAAGTCGGATGCAGGTAACGACTTACAGCCACGCATGATCCGCGACATTCAATGTTGTGAGTTATCCTGAAAGTGGCTGCCAATTCAATCCCTACCTCAACCACTACCTTTGAAAAATCCTTATAAAATTATTTGATCATGATCAATAATTGGTATAAATTATTAGATACGTTGAATCAATTCTATCATTCAGTATGATCCCCTCACCCCTGCCTACCGGCAGGCAGGCGGTCCCGGCCGAGGGCGGGGCAGGCAGGCTTTCCCTCTCTCCTCCGAGGGGAGAGGGAAAGGAGCCAAGAAAGGAATTCTATGGAGAAAAAATGGGAAGCCCTGGACGCAATCTTCAACCCGAAGTCAGTAGCCGTGATTGGCGCGTCGGACAACCCTGGCAAATTAGGGTCTCATGTGATGAGAAGTCTAATCGAGGGAAAATATCCGGGGGAAATCTTCCCGGTCAATCCAGGCAAACAGGAAATTCTCGGAATCAAAGCCTACCCTTCTCTTCTTCAGGTCCCTGGACAAGTGGATCTCTCCATCATTGTCCTTCCTGCCGAACAGGTCCCCAAAATGATCATTGAATGTAAAGAAAAAGCTGTTAAGGGAATCGTCCTCATCACCGCCGGTTTCAAAGAGATCGAAGACCGGAGGGGAGAGTTTTTGCAAAAAGAGATTACGGAACTGGCAAACCGGTTCGGAATCAAGATCATCGGCCCGAATACATTCGGTATTGTCAATCTCCATCTCCCTTTAAATGCCTCTTTCACACCCGAGTTTTCCCGGGTTGAGAAAGGGGGAATCGGCTTCGTGAGCCAGAGCGGTGGGATGTCCCATCTCATCGGTTTTCTTTCGATGAAGAATCAGGTCGGGTTGAGCAAGATCGTAGGTCTGGGAAACCGCTGTAATGTCGATTTCTGGGATATGCTGGAATATCTGGAGGAAGATCCGGATACAAAAGTGATAGCCATGTACCTCGAAGGACTTGATGAACCGAGAAAATTGATCGAGGCGGCAAAAATAGGAAATTCGAAAAAACCTATTATTGCTTATAAGGTGGGGCGTTCCTCAACCGGGGACAAAGCCTCGCAATTTCATACCGGCTCCCTTGCAGGAAAACATGAGATCTATGGGGCCGCCTTTAAGCAGGCTGGTATTCTAACCGTAAAGAGTTCGGAAGAACTATTAGATACGGCAAAGGCTCTCTCGATCTCTCTCCTCCCGGAAGGGAATCGTGTCGCTGTGCTCTCCGGCCAGGCAGGACCTGGAATGGCAGCCTGTGATGTATGTGAGATGGAAGGGTTATCGGTATCGCCTTTCTCTTCCGAGACTCAGAAAAAGGTCGATACGCTTCTCCCGCCCCTTGCCCTCCGGACAAATCCTGTGGACATGGGCCCTGCCTGGTATGATTCTGAAGCCATCAAAGGAACGGTGGAAGCTGTGCTGAAGGACGAACAGATTGACGCCATCATATTCTGTATCATGTTCGCCTCAGCAAACAGATCAGCCGTTGGAACCCTCGCAGAGTTCTTGCTTCAATTAGAAAGGAAAAAACCTGTAATCTGCTGCATCTCCGCACCCGAAGGGATATGGGATGAAGAGGTCCAGCGTCTTGAACAATCAGGAATTCCCAATTGTCCCACTCCGGAGAGGGCTGCCAAGACCCTTGCGAACCTTGTGAGATTTAGGAAATTAAAAGGTTGTATCAATTTAGCTGTTTGAAATCGTCTTGTAAAATCCCTCCCAACCTCCCTTTTCCAAAGGGAGGAGAAAGGTTTCCCTCTTTTGACAAAGGGGGACAAAGGGGGATGAGATCGGTTTTTTCAAACCGCTAAATTGATACAAAGGGTAAATAATGTCTATGGGCTTTTTCAATTCCATCTCCATTCGAATCCCTTTGGCATTTATTGGAGGTGTTCTCTACGGCCTGCTCACCTACGCTATTGTTCTCACCTTGAACTTCCCGGCTCGGATTGCCATCGCTGCAGGTCTTCTCGTCTTTTTCCTCTACCTCGGCTCAAGGCTCCTTATTCTCTTCTCCGGAATCGATACCCCCTATTATTCAAAGGGGCAAAAGGGTTCGCCTTACGAAAACACTGCCTTTTACCAAACTGCCCAATGGGTCGGAAAGTTTTATCATTACCACGATACTGTTCTTTTTGCCTTCCTGGTCATTCTGGCCATAGTTTTCCTCATCTCCCTTATTATGGATGGCGTTGAAAACAGGCCTTGGGGACAAACCATCCAGGATCTCTGGGACAAATTAACTCCTTCGTTTTGACAGTTTTCATAGCACGCAAGTTGATGAATTGCTTTGTGGGGGGCTTTTTAATATAATGGCATATGAGACCGGACGGTGATGAAAATGGATAAACACCTTAACAGTCAAGACCATTCGAACTGGGCCATTGCAGGTAAACTGTTGGTTGACCTGGCCAGCATGGAGAAGGGATTTTTTGAAGTGAAGAGATACCGGCAGGAGATCTGGGACTATATCGAGTATCGTGAGGGCCTCGTTAAATGGCCTTCGATGAACGAACAAATAAAAAGAGGTGCGTTGTGAAAGGGAAAATCAAGGAATTTGTTTTGGGCATAGGAGTGGATGATGTTGGAATAGCGTCGGTGAAGGATTACAAGAGCCCCAGGTCTCCGGATTTGCAGTCCATCTTCCCTGGAGCCAAATCGCTGGTTGTTCTCGCTTACAAGACACTTTCAAATTGTGAGAGCGAAAACATGCAGATTGCCATGGGGGGCCGGCTCGACGAGATGGAATTTGCACGCTCCTCCAACTACAGGGTGGCGCGCTTTCTGGAGAGGGAGTTCAAGGCCAAAGCGATGACCGTACCTCCTTCTTATCCTTTATATATGAGCTATGAAACCAAGGGAACCATAGGGGATATCTCATTGCGGCATGCCGCCATTGCCGCAGGTCTGGGCAACTTCGGCAGGCACAATCTGGTCATTCATCCACAAATGGGTTCAAGAGTGCTTTTCACCGCCGCGGTCACCGATCTTGATTTGCCTTCGGACCCTCCGGTTTTAGAGAAACTTTGTACAGAGTGCAATGCCTGTGTTGAAAACTGTCCTGCGGGAGCATTGGATCAAGAAGGCAAAACGGATGACATGAAATGCCTTAAAAACAGCCAGCCCTATGGGATTGGGAGCGCTATCCGCTTCTGGTCGAAGTTTGCTGAAAGCTCGACTGAAGACCAGAAGAAGATGGTCAAGGATGTGAATTTCTGGCGCCTCTATCAGGCCGGGTTCATCGGTTTTCAATATTTCTGCTTTAACTGTTTTAAATCCTGCCCGGTTGGACAAGAATAATTATTCCCTCCCCCTTGATGGGGGAGGGTGTGGGTGGCCGCCGGCTCAGAGATGGGTGACAAAGAAAAACATTATTTCCCCCTCCCCTTCCTCCCCTCCCACCAGGGGAGGGAAGAAGTCCAAGAGGGGAGTTAGAAAACATTAGACGGCAAATTTCATGCTTTCCCTTCTAATGATCATTATTTTGATGATGTCAGGGACCCCTGCCCTCTCCGCAGAGAAGGAGGGGAGAAAGGCGGCAATGAAGAGGCTTCTTCCCCGGATCGCAGGCGATTATCAGGCTGATCAAAAAGACGAATTCTACGACCGAAATGGCGCCTTTCGCTACATGGATGGTGCGGCAGAGCTGTATCGATCTTACACGTTTAAACTGTTAATGGTCCGGGGCTACCTGAAGGCAGGCTATCCCTCCATATTGGTGGAGCTCTTCGATATGGGTTCTCCGGAGGAGGCCTTTGGAATCTTCTCTTACGAAACAGGGGAGGAAGAGGTTGGAATCGGCCAGGGGTCGGATTACGGCGGGGGGCTTCTGAGATTCTGGAAGGGGAAATACTTTGCCAATATCTTCGCTGAAAGAGAAACCCCTGCCACGAAGAAGGATATTTTGGCGATCGGCGAAACCATAGCGAGGAATATTAAGAAAGAAACCCCAGAACCAAAACTGATCCAATTCCTGCCCGAAGAGGGTCTCCTCAAGAGAAGCCTTCGATATTTTCATCTCCATCCGATCCTGAATCATCACTACTTCATTTCCCATGACAATATCCTTAATTTAGGAGCACGAACAAATGCGATTCTGGCCACTTATCCTTTTGCCGGAGAGAAAGGTAAAACCTTTCTTCTCCTGATTCAGTACCCCGACCAAAAACAGGCTGAAAAAGCCTTTCAGAGTTTTCTGAAGGCTTACTTGCCGGAGACTGCCGTCTCAAAAACAGTTAAGATAGAGGATGGGAAATGGACATCCGCTAAAATCCACCGCCGGTATATTCTGGTGGTCTTTGATGCGCCTTCTGTTGAAAAAACAGAGGAATTGATTGAGGCGGTCCTGAAGAAATTGCCCGGAAAATAACTTTGTCACCCCCACCCCTGCCTACCGGCAGGTAGGCTCACCCTCACCCCTCAAGGGAGAGGGGATATCAGTTCGATTCCTTAATTAAATTCCCTCTCCCCTCGCGGGAGAGGGTCAGGGTGAGGGGGTTATTTTCAAGGTTTGCAGGGGAGGATGACGATGAAAAAAAACCGAACCATCACCCGAAGGGATTTTCTTCGGGGCACAGCCTATTCTGCTTTTGCCGCAGCTCTTGGTCCATCCCTCAGTGGAAAAGCCAAGGCAGAAGAAAAAGTCAAAATCGTCCTCATCCGGGACGCGAATGCCATCGATCCGCAGGGTCAAATCAATTCAAAGATCCTCCAGAAGATGCTCGACGATGGGGTCTGCGAATTATTGGGTGAAGAAAAGCCTGCTCAGGCCTGGGGAAAGTTAATCAAGCCGGTCGATGTCGTCGGCATCAAATCGAATAGCTGGTTCAACCTTCCTACCCCAAAAGAATTGGAAGAAGCCATCCAGCAAAGGGTGATGGATGTGGGAGTTCCTTCAAAGAATATCGGCATTGATGACCGGGGAGTATTGAGCAATCCCATTTTCAAGTCTTCCACGGCGCTCATCAATGTTCGGCCTTTACGGACTCATCACTGGTCAGGAATCGGGGGGTGCATGAAGAACTATATCATGTTCGTTTCCACACCCTGGCTTTATCATTCCGATGCATGCTCTCCCCTGGCTTCGATCTGGAGCAAACCGATCGTGAAGGGCAAGACCCGGCTCAATATTCTGAGTTTAATCCGGACTCAATTTTACAACCGGGGAGCCCATCACTTTGACAGGAGGTTCGTGTCCGAATATAAAGGTCTCCTCATCGGGAAGGATCCCGTGGCTCTTGATGCCGTAGGCGCCCGTCTCCTTCAGCTTCAGCGGATACGCCACTTTGGCGAAGACCGGCCCCTGGACAACCCGCCCCAGCATATTTTTGCAGCCGATGAGAAGTATAAACTCGGCGTGAGCGACCTCCGCCGCATCGACCTCGTCAAACTGGGCTGGCCAGAAGGAGTGTTAATTTAAGAACACTTCATAGTCTTAAATTAAAGATTAAGCATCCATCTTAGGCGTTTTATTGTAATGGAAGTTTCCGTTGATAAGCATCACATTTAAAATCATCCAGATCATTCCCCTGATCCATCCTCGTTAACTTGCACAAAATCCCTTCGGTGATTCCACTTTTTTGACAACACTCGCATTCAGGCGTATGGTCGGGATGATCATACTTCAAGCAGGTGGAACAGACTTCTTGCCATCTTATCCGCCTATCCAATTTAGGATTTATGGCCTTTTTAGTCATATTCTCTCTCTTGTTTGTAGTTATTTTCAGAAGATCATGGGAAGAAGTATTGATCGGATTATAACAAGACCAACCATTATTTCAAGGATATTAACACATTATTTATCAGATTATTTATCATTGACTCTCTCGTCCTGATCTGATAACTTTGCCTTACAATGAAAGCTTTTCTTCCTTAAAGAATACTAAAGCGGCCTTGCAGAAAGTATTTAGGCTAATGAGCGCTGGATATTCTTGATTTATAGCTCATGGAGAAAATGCATCGCTTTAATTGAATCAAAGACCGTGTTATGATGGAAAGGGGATTAGTTATTGGCCATAATTCACAGGATACGGAAAAAAGTAGAAGAACAAGGCTTTGAGTTTACTATTCCCCACTTTTTTGAAGAAATGGCTAATGACAATCTTGTTTTCGCCGATATTCAAATGGCAATTGCTAAAGGACAAATAAATCGCAAATTCACCCGAGATCCAAGAGGAACCCGGTATGAGGTGATCGGGCCTGCAAGAGACGGGCGAATTATTGGCATTATATGTAGAATCAAGAGCACGGGAAAATTATTATTTATCACCACTTATGCCTTGGAGGAAGAATAATGAAGAAAAAAAAGATAAGTTATGACTATGGAGAATGTGAGATTTGCAATACCTCGATGAAAGAGGAATTTACTAAACAAGATTTCTGGATCCGGGGAAAGCTTATCGTTGTGGAAGATGTCCCCGCCGGGGTATGTCCTAAATGTGGAGAGAAGGTGGTTAAAGCAGACGTAGGGCGTTCGATTTTAAGGTTAATAGAAAGTTCAGAGCGGATTGCAAAAGCCCCGAAAATTTCTGTTCCTAAGATTAAATTCATTGCAGAGGAAGCAAGATTTTAGGCGGCCCATTCTTCCCACCCAGTATAGTCTTTAACCAACTGAATTCCTTTCAATAATAAAAACTCCTTCTTTAAATTCATCACAGTTCAATCCGTCAATTGTCACCTATTGAAAGCAAAAACGATCACTCCCTTCCATCTCCCTTTAAAAGCTAAACGTGTCCCATATCTTGTGGGCTGGACACAAGGAGTGGATGTATGACTGGTGCAATTGGGACTTTGGCATACCCCACCCCCACCCTAACCCTCCCCCTGAAAGGGAGGGTAATCGTCACACGCTTCACGTGATTCCTCCCCCTTCAAGGGGGAAGTCAGGAGGGGGATGGGGGATCTATTGGAGTTCCCTTTGTGTCCAGCGCTCCCATTGATGGGTAAGGATCAGTTTTAGAAGAGGAGGAGGTATCGGTATCTAAAAATTTCAATTTTTTGGAACCAAATTCTTTCACGGGTGTCTTTAATACCAAAACAATCACCCTCACCCTACCCTCTCCCATCAAAGGGAGAGGGTAAATCTGAGGAAAAGGAGGATTTTCCAATGAAAAAGTTTGTCATTTTAATCACCCTCATCTCATTTCTTTATTCTATCCAGATAGGCTTTGCGGCGCCGTTGACCAGCACCCTCAAAGATCAGCAGAACGTAGCCATTACCATCTACAACTCAAACATTGGGCTGGTCAAAGATACCCGGCTGATCGATCTCAGGCAGGGGATCCATGAATTGAAGTTTATGGATGTTGCCGGAAAGATCGACCCTGTCACCGTCCATATCAAATCACTGATCAATGAGTCGAGCCTCGATGTCCTGGAGCAGAACTACGAATACGACCTTCTCAGCCCCCAGAAGCTGCTTGAAAAATATGTGGGGCAGAAGGTCCAACTGGCAACATTCAATAACGAAACGAAAAAAGAGGAGACCGTTGAGGCCACCCTCCTTTCTACCCAGGGTGGAAATATCTTTCAGATCGGTGACAAGATCCACATCGGTCATTACGGACGGGTCCTTCTCTCAAAGATCCCTGAAAATCTCATCCCTCAGCCCACCCTGGTCTGGATGCTGGAAAACAGGCTTCCCAGGACCCAAAAGGTGGAGGCTTCGTACCTCACCTCCGGGATTAACTGGAAGGCGGATTACGTGACTGTCTTAAATAAATCGGACACACTTAGCGATCTGACGGGTTGGGTGACCATCGATAACCGAAGCGGCGCCACTTACCAGAATGCTCTGTTGAAGCTGGTGGCAGGCGATATCCACCGGGTTCAGGGGGAGATGAGGATGGATTATGCAAGACCCATGGCCGCTGCAAAAGAGGCAAGCCAACAATTCAAAGAGGAGTCCTTTTTCGAATATCATCTCTACACTCTGGACCGCAGGACAACGATCAAAGATAATCAGACCAAACAGATGTCTTTGCTCGATGCCAATCAGGTTCCTGTCAAGAAACTCTTCATCTTTTCAGGCCATCCTCAATACTACTACTCCCGGTATGATCAGAGGACGAATAAGCAAAAGGTTGGGGTCTTTCTTGAACTTGAGAATACAAAAAAGAACAACCTCGGGATGCCCCTGCCTAAAGGGACGATCCGGGTCTATAAAGAGGATAAGGATGGAAGCCTTCAGTTTGTGGGAGAGGACCGGATCGACCATACGCCAAAGGATGAAAAGATTAAGATCAAGATTGGAGAGGCTTTTGATGTGGTGGGAGAGAAGACCCAGACCGAATACAAACATCTCGGTTACAACCTCTATGAAGTGGCATTCGAGGTCAGTCTGAGGAATCACAAAAAGGAAGACATTAAGGTCTTAGTAGAAGAACCCATCCCCGGTGACTGGGAGATGCTTTCGAACACCCATCCGTACGAAAAACTCCAGGCCAACCTGATTCGCTTCAATGTCCCTGTGGCAAAAGATCAGGAAATGAAAGTAAAATATAGGATTCGATTTAAATATTAATAAGTTTTGAGTAAACCCCGTTAGAAATTCCAGCGGGGCATTAAACCCCTCCGGAATTATTCTAAAACCTAACCCCGCCGCAGAGCAGCGGGGCATTATTTCTAACGGGGTAAAAATCCCCTTCCAATTCAGGCAAACTTCCTGAGGTCTGTATGAAACCTTGTATTGAAGGACAGAATTTGAAAATCAATAATTCAGGGAATAGTCTCCTAAAAAAAAGAGGGAAATAACACCTACAGGTCGGTACTACAAGATAGACAATTGAATTAACCATTTCCAGTAGAAATGTGCACAAAAAAAGGCAGGACCATTTCTGATCCTGCCTTGTATGATTGAATATATAAATCTATCAGATTTTATCCCAATCAATATTGGTTTTCTCAGAGGGCAAAGGTATTATGAAAACTGGTTTTCGGGTTCGTTCCAGAACTGAACCAGCCACACTTCCAAGAAAGGTCTGTCTCAAGAATCCTTTTCCATGAGTTCCAAGGACGATTGCCTCGCAACCTTCTTCATCTGCTGCCTTCAAAATCTCTTCTACGGGATGGCCCAATGGAACGAGGATTTTGGATACCAGTTCAACGCATGGAGGGCCAATTTGAATCTCCGCTTTCTTGCAAAATTCCTGGAGGCCTTTTTGGATCTCCTCAATGTCCGTCTCCCGTTCTTGTTTTTTAGCTTTTCTAAATTCTGCTTCAATGCGATCAGACATGTCAACAGTGTAAATATGACGGACAGGTTCAACAGAATGCAAAATGACAATTCTTGCGTTATATCTTTTTGCCATATCGGCAGCATAAAGAAAGGCATAAGATGAGTTTTTACTGAGGTCCGTAGCATAAAGAATGTTCTTAATTTTGGGAATCATTTCTCTCCTCCTCTCCTTCCTATATTCATTCTGATTAAAGAATGTTGGCGAAAGATTTATTGTTTACCAAAACTATTTTATTAAACTGGGGCCCAGGCAATAACGAATCACAAGCCAATCCCTCCAATGGCCGCAAGCAGGCAAAGGGTCCATTTGATCTTCGCCAAATAAAAAACTATCCATAATTTATTAATCTCATATTTTCTTAGCAAAGTAAATAGGGTAAATACAGTATATTATGAAAAACAAAACTGCACTTTGGAACCAATTCACGACGACAATTATTTGTCAGAGTATACAGAAGCTGCTCGTTTGATCCCGCTAAGTTCATATTTATTAATGATTTCGGTTTAAAATGTCGCACTGACGGGTGAAATCAACAACTCTTGATTTCAGGAAGTAGTTCTTGCGCTGTTTGGCGGGGGCTTCATCCGCAATAGAGGTCTGAGAAGGTTGAAAGCGTATGAAAAGGTCTTGGGGGATAGTCAATGATCTTAAATTATTCTATGAAGTCCAGAGACGCTTGTCACCCCTACTTATTTAAAAACTTAACTGCACCTCCTGGGCACTATGAAGGATCATTTAAAGGTTGGGGCGTATGTGATGATGCGCTATATAAAAAGGGTCTAATCATGAATTTCCCTGGCATCTTTTTTGCTGTTTTATGTCTGGTTGTGATGATTTCAATTCCTGCCAAAAGTTCAGATGTTTGATTTCATAAATAAATTTAAGGGGTTATTTGTGGATTGCAATAAGGGTTTTTTGCCGGTGGCCATAGTCTTATGTCGATAATTGTAACTATTGGAAAAAAAATGAACTCTTAGCGCGGGTGGGAATTTGGATTTTATAAGAATAAGCTATCCTTTTTCGGGGAAATGGAAGACGGAGGTCCATGGGGGGTGGACAAGAATAGAAGGGAAAATATGAACTCAAAACTGAAAATAACCCGCTTATTCCAGATTATCTTTTTGTCCGCGTTACTTTTGAACGCTGCAGCAATGAATACTGCTTCTGCCGAGATGATTCCCCAGGATCGGAGAATTGACTGGAGCCAGGCAGGTATTCCAGGGGGCATACCGAACCGCGCCACGATCTGCGCCACGATCAACGCGACGACCTATGGCAATGGTACGACGGATGCAACAGCGGCTATTCAGAATGCGATCGACCACTGTCCTGCCAACCAGGTAGTCTATCTGCCTGCGGGAACATACAAAGTTTCAAGCCCCGCCAACCAGGAGACGATCCTTAATATGAGGTCGAATGTGACTCTAAGGGGTGCTGGCCAGGGTAAAACCGTGATCAATTTTCCGGGAACATACGCTCGTTCAGTTATAGATATCAGGGGATCTGCATACTGGGATATCTACGGTCTTCAAAGAAGTGTCGGCATTACGGGTGACATGGCAAAAGGGTCCCCACAGATTACTTTAGGTAGTGCGAGCGGCATATCGGTAGGAGACATCCTCCTTATCGATCAACTCAATGACCCTCAATTGGTAGATCCTGTCGGTTATGAAGGCCTTTGCACGTACTGCGGCCGGGCCAATGGCAGCCGGGTGCGCGGTCAATATGCAGAAGTAGCTGCCATCAACGGTAATTCGGTTACTCTGAATCTACCGCTGTACTGGACACTCAGCGCCTCCCTCTCTCCCCAGGCTACCCTGGTCAATGCAAGCAGTATGGTGCGCTGGGCAGGGATTGAAGATCTGACGCTCACAGAATCGCAGGCGGCGGTTGAATTTATGATCGAAATGGACGCAGCCCAGTACTCATGGCTCAAGAATGTTGAAATTAAGCGGGTAAAACGGCGTGCCGTCTGGCTGATCGAAAGCCTGCAGAACGAGATCCGCGAGAGTTATTTCCATGATGGCATAGGCGGCTTTGGACGTGATCGCGGCTACGGCGTTCTGGTCGATGCCTACTCCAACGCCAACCTCGTTGAAAACAATATCTTTCATACCTTGGACGGCGGCTTCATGATGGCTGCCGGCGGAGCTTCTGGAAATGTCTTCGCCTATAACTATATGACCGACTCCCGATTTGATGACCCGTGGTGGCTTACACAAAGTCCATCGATCAGTCACGCTCCCCATCCTTCCATGAACTTGTGGGAGGGCAACATCGGCATTCAGGCAGCGGCCGATTTTATCCACGGCTCCTCCAGTCACAATACCATCTTTAGAAGTCGTTCCAGTGGCTGGCAAAATGCAACCATTACTTCCAATAACAATGCAATCGAATTTCAATACAAGAATACTTATATGAATGTGCTAGGCTGTGTTCTGGGAACTGTGGGCCAATCCAGCGCCTATGAGGCAGCCTATCCCGCTTCCGGTGATTCTTCACTCAAGACAATATGGCGACTGGGTTATGGTGGACCGTCGTGGGCCGGAGATCCGAACGTCAAAGCGACCCTTCTGCGTCACGGCAACTTTGACTATGTCACAAACAGCGTCATATGGGATCCCAGTATCCCAGACCACACCCTGCCTCCGTCACTTTATTTATCGTCAAAACCCTCGTGGTGGGAAAGTCTGCCTTGGCCGGCCATTGGTCCGGATTTGAATCCGATGACCGGCACAATTCCCGCCAAACAGCGCTACGAAGGGGGCGACACTACGCCTCCCTCACGGCCAACGGGGCTGACCATCAGGTAAACCCCGTTAGAAATTCCAGCGGGGCTTTAAAGCCCGTCGGAATTATTCTAAAATCTAACCACGCTACAGAGGAGCGGGACATTATTTCTAACGGGGTAAAAAATGTGAAGTCTGCACTAAGGTCTAATATTATATTTCAGGCATAAATCTTGTGGTATTGAAGTGAACAGGGAGAAGGGTCTATGAATAAAGAGAAATTAAATTACCCGATGGGACAGAGGTCTCCAAGGCGGATAAGAGAATTCATTTTCAGATTGGCTTCTCTTCTCCTTTTGTTGATGGCGATAGGACGCGGTCTTCTGATATCTTCGGTGGAAGCGGCTCCTGGCACGTGCGGGAATGGAGTGCCGGATAAATTTGAACAATGTGATGATGGCAATTCGACAGATGGGGACGGGTGTTCGAGTTTATGTCAAATAGAGGGGGATCATTTTCCGGCTTCAGTGTACACTTCAAATGATCCTCCGCCTATCCCTGCTCTTGAAGAGCTCCCCCTTCTCTCCCAGATAAGCCAACAGGGCATTATTTGGATATTTTCGACACCCCAACGGGTGGGCCGTTTTGTGAATGGTGACTATTACGTGGTTGGAACGGCCACCATCACCGATATCCAACCTCTTCCCACGCCGAACAATGGGCGGCATGGATCAATGTTAAATATTTCGCCTAACTTCCAGAAGAGTGGATTTGACAGTCGCCTTGTGTCCGGACGATACGATTCGAGTTTACGCGTCTATCCTCCAATCACGTTAACTCCGGGAAACAAATTGGTTTCTTCCAGAAGTGTCGATGCGTCAAATCTACCCGCTGTCATGCGGCCTAACGATTCATCGGTGAGTCCCGTGGCCTCCGTTTCAATTCTGACCAGCGTCTCCGCCCCAAAACCGTTGGATGCTTTTCGTCCCTCTTATGCCGGAGGCTCAACTCAAATCTATTTGTCACGAAATTTAAGACGGGGCATCCTTCCCGCACTTCAACCCGTCCAACATATACCCCCCTTGGCCGAATTTGAAGGGTACTTGAAACGGCCGTGGGTGGATTCTGTCTTTTTTAGTTTTGCAGCGCCATCGGAATACATGGCCAGTTATGGGCGAGAGAATGGTTATGTCATGTCTTTTGCCGGTCTTCTCCTCACCCTGAATTTCACTCAGGAACAAAAGGAACCCCTCCTTGTCTATCTCACTCAATACGGGATCGATCTGTATGGACTTGTAGAGCAAGGTCATACGGGGTGGCAGGCCCATGGGGGACATGGCACCGGACGAAAGTTCCCAATTGTTTTGGCCGGTGTGATGTTGAACGAAGAAAACATGAAATCGGTTCAAGCCAATTTCGGCGAGGATATGCAGACGATTGGGGTGACCGAAACATTGCCTGTCGGCAACTACACAAAATCATGGCACATCCATCCGGAAACCGTTGTCTATGGCGGCCATGTTGGAATCAATGGAGAATCGGTGAACCCGGGTTGGGGACCCTATGAGCATTTGGCGCCCTCGGCCTGGAAGAGCACCCTCGGGGAGTCCTATCGTCGATGCTGCACCAGTGTCAGCTGGGTGGGAGAAGCACTCGCTGCCCGACTCATTCCAGGGATGCAACAGGCTTGGAATCATGCGCAATTCTTTTCCTATGTGGATCGATGGATGCTTTCGGCTGATGATCCTCAGGACCTCGAAACCATAAGAAGTGCGACCGGCATGACCATCGATGCTGACTTTATGCAAGGCCAATCATGGAAGATTTTGAGTGGGGGAGGTTACTACAGGCCTCACCGCACTTTCGTTGATGAGATGTGGGCTGCGCATAGGAACAGCTCTCCGGATACCACTCCACCATCGATTCCAAGGAATTTAAGGATAATCATTCCGTAAATTTATGTTTTGCCTGCTGCGACAATGTCCCTTTTTCTCTGACAAGTCTTCATATCTCTTCATTAAGACAGATTGTAGATGACTACTTGAACTCAAGTAATTCATGTCACGGAGACCGATGCTACCTCACCCTCCGCTCTCCCGTGTCCAACACACGGGATTCCAGGCCTCCCAAATTCGTTCACTTGTTCTGTTTTTTTTGTTATAGAATTAAATCATATGCAGATTGTCATCCTCTATGGAAGGAGATAATATGAAAAAAATGTTTCCTTGGATGCTGGGAATCACCTGCACGCTTTGGATTATGGCAGGATTTCCAATATCAGCCCGGGAGGAATGACCAATCTTAATTAAACAGATTGAACCATCGATCGTTGTTGTCATCACATATAGTGATCAAGGAAAGATGCTAGGACTGGGAGGGGTAGGCTCCATCGCTGGCCATACTGAGCTGCGCATTCCCGTCTGCCGGACAACCTAAAACTCAGGGATGCCGTCCTCTACCTTGAGGATATGCATAGCGGCGTCACGTGGGCACCTAATGATATACTCGTCTCGGTTCCTCTTGTGACGTTGGAACCTACAACAGTCTGTGCCTCTCTCGTCGGAGACACACACCTGGTCGTTGCTCTTGACCTCCCAAGTGCAAGGAATATGCAGCTCCGCAGAGATTAAAATCCTTTTGCCGTCGGCACGGTAGTGTTCGACGACAGGAACTCCCATAAAGGTCCTCCTGAACGTTTTGTTTGAGTAAAGGGCGAAAAGTTCCTTCGGGTTCTTGATGTCCACCCATCCTGCGACGCAACTGGCCCAGACAGCATGAAAAACAATACACCTGTCATAAACGCGATGTTTCTCGATGTCATGGCTTCACCTCCCCAAGATTCGTTTTCAGATGATCCGTGCGAGTCTTTGACAACAATAACGCCCGTCACCCCCTCTCCATTCAGTTTGGACAAGACTGTTATTATATAGAATCGAGTTAACTTAAGAACGAATTGTTTATAAGGGTCGAAGCATATCCGTATTGTTTCTTTGCGGTTGTAATATACCCCTTTTTTTAGAAATTAGGGAAGCGAATGTTACTGGAAGAAATCGATATTTTCTTGGATCACCTTTTTAAAGAAAAACGGCGGGTCTCGTCCATATTCATCCTTCTGTTAGCTGATATGTTTTGCAGAATGCTCACTCACATAAATTTCAATCCTTTCTTTCCCTTTGCCTGGGTTTTTACGTTTTAATTCAATCTCTCCAATTTCGCCTGTTCTCTTTAAGTGAGTCCCCCCGCAGGGAACCCGCGCAAATCCCAGAATTTCCCAGTATCGTTCCTCTGTTTCTTCATTACTGAAAGCACTGATGATTTCCTGGTTCGCTTCGATTATGCTAAGGGCTTCCTTTTGAATAACAGTCAGCACGTTTGAAATATTCCCGCCCCATTCAAAGTCTATCCTTGCTTTATCTTGAGCGATATGAGCCCCAATTTTTTTAATGGATTCCAAATTCCAATACGTCAATTCCAAAACAATTTCTGCGGCAAAATGCAATCGCATCAACTGATATCGTCTTCCCCAGTCGATCTGGATGCTTACCGGATCACCCCTCTTTAACCCGTGACCCTGTTCGAGCGTATATACAATCTCCCTATTCTCCGTTCGGGCCTGGAGAACACGGCTATTTCCGATGGTTCCATGATCACTCTCCTGCCCTCCTGAGAAAGCAAAGAAGATCGTTTGCTCAACGGTAATGTCATCGTCTTTGACACCGGTAATATAAGTTTCGAGCTGAGTTAAATATGGATCTTTCCAAAATATCTTCTTTGTCATCGGAATAACTCCTGGATGGATCGCTCAGCGAATGGGGAGAGGTCTATTTTCAGGGAATGGAGAAAAGGTTCGACTCATATTGTTCCATGATTCTTAACAATTATGTTAAGTAATCAAGAATGATTTGTTAAGATATTTTTGAGAGAGAACCTTTGATAAACTTAAATGACCGGACTCTGTTTCTCTTCCATTCCCTTCTTTTCATCAACCGTCCACAGGAGGATTCCTCCGGCGATGAAAAAGAGAAGCACCGAAAGGATGCCTGACTGGACGCTTCCGGTGATGGCGATCAGGATTCCATAGATCAGGGGCCCGAAGACAGAGGCGAATTTCCCCGAGACGGCAAAGAAGCCGAAGAACTCGGCGCTGTTCGCATCGGGAGTAAAAATTCCCTGAAGGGAACGCGAGGCGGCCTGACTTCCTCCCAGCACGATGCCTGTTAATACTCCTAATATCCAGTATTCTGTTTTAGGATCCCAGATGACTCCCAACCGGAAAGCCCAGACAACAATAAGAGACCAGATGACCAGAGAGATCATCACTGTCCTCTTGTTTCCTATCGCATCGGCTAAAAAACCAAAAGCCAGGGAGCCCAAAAAGGCGATCCCCTGAACCATCAGGAAGAAGAGAATGATCTCCCCGGTCTCCATCTTCAAGACATTCGCACCGAAGATGGAAGCCATGATGATGACGGTCTCGATCCCTTCGTTATAGATCAAAAAGGCTGCCAGGAACTTCATTAATTCCCTGAAGGTCCTGATCCGGCCAAGGGTATGGCGGAGGCGGAGATAACCTTCCCTGAAATAACTTTTCTCTGGAGGGAGAGAGATTCTCTGTGCTCTCTCTTTCAGAAGAAAAAAGGTGGGAAGGGAGAAGACGAACCACCACAGGGAAACCGAGAGGAAACAGTCCTGAACCGAAAAAGAGCCTTCCCGAAACCCGATGACTTCGGGATATTTCAACATCACCAGGTTAATGGCCAGAAGCGCCCCTCCGCCGATGTATCCCAGGGCCCATCCAAGGCCTGAAATCCGGCCGATGTTCTGATCGTTCGAGATCTCAGGAAGAAAGGCATTGTAATAGACATTGCCGCCGGCAAAACCGATATTGGCAATGATGAAGATGATCGCCCCGCGCCAGTAATTTCCTTCCCCGACAAAAGAGAGGAGGCCGGTGAAGAAAACGGCCATATAGCAGAAGGCCATGAGAAACTGTTTCTTCGAACCCGAGGCATCGGCCACTGCGCCTAAAAACGGAGCGAGGATGGCTGAAATCACCATGCTGAGCGAGACAGAGAAGGTGAAAAAGGAGGCGCCGTGAAGGCGGAATCCTAAGAGTTCGACGCCTCTCTCCCCTCCGGCGACCACCGTGGCAAAGTAGTGATTGAAGATGACGGCAAGAATCGTAGTGGCAAAGGCCGAATTCGCAAAATCATACATGGCCCAGCCGAAGATCTCTCGCTTTGGAACCTGCATGGTATTTTTAAAGATTAAATGGGGAGGTGGGGTGATGGGGAGATAGGGAGAGGAATTGATATTCAAATCACCCCATCACCCTATCTCCCTATCTCCCCATCTTTTGCGGCATCAGACCGTTCGGATCTCCTGTCGCATAAAAACCAGATAACAGATTCCGAAACAGAGAAGGGTGATCGCCACAATCGAAATAAGATGGGGAATGACGATAAAGATGCTCTCCAGAAGGGGAAGGGGGCTCTGGAAGCGACTCATGGAAAACCTTTCCAGGGGCCCCATCAGAACCAATGTCCTCGTCGTCTTTCGCATCGGATCGAGAATGGTCGTCGTGGCTTCGCTGTAAAGCGTCATGGGAGAGAAGAGGGAGGTCACCCTCTGGATCCGCTCATGCCGGATCAGCATTTCCGCGTCAACCCCGGAGGCAGTCTGGCTGATGGGAGCAACCGCATCAGACAAAACGCTTGCTCCAAGGCTCATGAAGAAAGAGAAGAAGATCCAGATGGCCAGGGACGCCAGGGCAGAGGTGGCTGCGCTCCGGAAGATCACGGAGAAGAGGATCGATATCCCCAGCCAGAAAGAGATGTAGAGAAGGCTGATGACGACGTAGATGATCAGACGTGACACCTCTTCCGCACCCGGCACCACTCCGATCAACCGGATGCCGAGGCCCGAGATGAGGAGGACGGTGGCGACCAGGATGATTGCGATGATGGCCACACCGGAGAGAAATTTGGCATTGATGATCGAGTCGCGAAAGATCGGCTGGGAGACCAGTTTCGACAAAGTCCTTGAAACCCGCTCCCGGTTGATCGAATCAAAGCCTAAAAAGATGCCCAAGAGAGGGCCGAAAAAGCCGATGAACTGAACGAAGGAGAAGAGTTTCCCGGTCGAAGTAAAAAGAAGCAGAAAAATGAGCGTGGGCTTGGCCATCCCTTTCAATTCCTCCTGGATCGCCATCCCTACCATGGATGTGATGATCACACCGACCATCACGATGAGGGCTGAAATGAGGAGAAACCGCAGGCTGTTGAAATGGTCTCCCATCTCCTTTCTGAATATCGTTAAGATCCCGTACAATTTAGGCCTCCTTAAAGTACTTCATGTAGATCTCTTCAAGCGTATAGTCTTCCTTGCCCAATCCTAACTTTTTCTTCGCCAGTTCCTCAATGGGACCGATCGCCACCAGATTCCCATTGATCATAATCCCCACCCGGTCACAGATCCTCTGAACCTGATCGAGCAGATGGGAGGAAAGAAAGAGAGTGATATTCTTTTCCCGGCTCAGGGAATGGATGAGGTCGAGCATCCGATTCGTTCCATCGGGATCGAGGCCGATCGTAGGCTCATCGAGGAAGACGAGTTTCGGCTCCTTGATCAATACCTCTGCGATCCCGAGTCGCTGTCTCATTCCTTTCGAAAAGGCGCCCACCTTTTTTGTTGACTCATCTGAAAGGCCGACCATCTCCAGCCAGTAGTCAATCCTCTTTTCCGAGACCTCACCGGAGATCCGGTTCAACTTGGCAATATACCGGAGGTTCTGCCTCGCATCCATATCATCATAGAAACCGACATTCTCAGGCAGGTAACCCACTTTCTCCTTCACCTTAAAGGGCTCCCGGGTCGGATCGAATCCGATGACCTTCGCCTTTCCGGAGGTGGGTTCGGTGAGGCCAAGAAACATGAGGAGCGTCGTTGTCTTGCCCGCTCCATTCGGACCGAGGAATCCGAAGACCTCTCCTTCTTCAATTTTGATATTGAGATGATCCACTGCGGTCCGTGACCCGTACTTCTTTGTCAGGTCCTCGGTTTCGACGATAATCTGTCCTTTCACCTTAACGCCTCCCCAACCAAATGAACAGACCACACAGGCCTGCGATGACAAAGATGATGATTCCGATCCCGATCCATCCCCAGGCTGTTGAAGCCCTCACCGTTGTTCTCATCTCTACGGTTTTGCTGCTCCCCTTCTCACCATCCACCAACAACCCGACGGAGTAATCTCCCACCAGAGCTTCCTTGGCTGGAGTGATGGTGACTTCCACCTGTTTCAACGCCCCGGATTCTAATGCCTCGATCTTTTCGGGATTGAACTTCACCTCCCAGTTTTCGGGTTTAAAAGAGGAGAAACTCACATTGCGATTGACAGCCGATCCCGTGTTCTTCACGAAGAGAGAGACAATCGCCGGCTTTCCCACCATCGTCTCCAGCGACAGGATTCCGGTGGGCGTCCCTGCATCCAGTTTATAAATGCCGGTGAGCGCCACCATCAACTTCGCCTCCGCCTTCTGCTCTCCCGAACTGATCTTTACCAGGACAGGATATTCCCCTGACTTTGTCTCTCTGGGCGGCGACACCTCGACGGCTACTGTCTGGCTCTGTCCTCCCTTTATCCGGAGGCTCGAAATCTGTTTGGCCTCATAGGCGGGTTTGAAGTTGATCTCCCACTTCTCGGGTCCGATGGCTGCGAGGTTAAAGGCTCGATCGCTATCGCTCTTATTCAACACTTCGAGGGAAAATTCGAACCGGGCATCGGTCTGCCCTCTCAATACGGGATACGATGTGGTGATCTGGATGTCATCTGCGCCGGGGATTCTCTCCTGAGCATTCACCGTTAACTTATGGGTGGAGGTGAATTTCCCATCGGCAGTTTGAGCGTCAACCTGGAAGATATAGGTCCCAGGCCCGACGGATTTGTCCGGTTCCAGATTCAGGGCCAGATTCCTCGATTTGCCATCGGCCACATACAGCCCGGCCACAAGATAACTCCCCCCCTTCATCGTCGCCTTCCATCCCTTGGGAACCGTCGCGATTTTTACATCGATCGTCTCATCTGCCCGGCCTTTATTTTCGAGAGTCAGGTCCATCCGAACGGTCTCTCCCTTTGCGATGGACACCGTAGAAAACTCCGGGTAGACGGTAATCCCACGCTCCGGCCTCATGTCCTTCTTCTCCTCCGCAGCAAAGATGAAAACAGGAGAAAGAAGAGAGATACACATCACAACGATTAGAAAGAACAAACCCTGCTTCATTCTCATCCGACCCATAACCCTACCTCCTCGGTCTATTCCTAAAGCCTCTTTTAAAAAAGATTTTGGTGGAGATAATTTAACCGTCTATTGAGTGGCTGTCAAGTGGCATATCTGAGAGCGAATTGCCTCATAAAAAATGTTACCGAGAGACTGATTAAAAAGGAGAGCCCTGAAAAACGAATACATGCTCTCTCGATTACAGAGATTTTAAAAAGATGATTCCACAGATTTTTCTTTATTTATCAATGTATTTTTAATCTGTGTAATCGGCCCCTAATCGGTGTGATCAGAGATTTCTGGATTTTCCAGAAATCTCTATCTTTTCCACGGCCTTCAAACCTGTCCCCGTTAGACTCGACACGACGGTCTCCTTTGAACGGGTTCCCCGGAGGTATTTTTTGAGTCCGGCGATGGTGGCCGCAGAGGTAGGCTCGATAAAGTGACCTCTCCGGCCCATCTCCCTTAAAGCGATTCCGATCTCCTTTTCCGTAACGGTTAAAATCTCCCCACCGGTCTCCCGGATCGCCTCCAGGACCTGTCTTCCCCTCACAGGATTTGCAATGGCAATGCCTTCTGCCAGTGTCTCCCTCTTCTCGATAGACTGAGCCTCTCTCAAACCTTTTTTGAAAGCCTGATAGAGAGGAGCGCATGAGGCGGACTGAATTCCCACCAGCTTCGGAATCCGTTTCACCCTTTTTGCCTCCTTCAACTCCTTAAACCCGATATAGGCTCCCAGGAGAAGCGTCCCGTGTCCGATAGGAAGAACGAGTGTATCCGGAGATTTCCATCCCATCTGCTCCCAGATCTCAAAGGCAAAGGTCTTGGTCCCGTGAAGAAAATAGGGGTTCCAGCAGTGGCTGGCATAGTAATTTTTCTTAGCCGCCTCCATCGTCATCCGGGCTGTTTTTTCCCTCGAACCTTCGATCTTTTTCAAATTGGCCCCGTAAGTTTGAATCTGGACCAGCTTCCCTGAAGAGATCGATCGAGGAGCATAAATGCCACACTCGATTCCTGCTCTGGCACAATAAGCCGCAATCGCTGATCCTGCATTGCCTGAAGAGTCTTCAACCACCTTTTTAATCCCCAGCTCCTTTGCCTTGCTGATGAGAACGGCGGCCCCCCGGTCCTTGTAAGAGCCTGTCGGAAAAAGATAATCGATCTTTAATAATGCGCTGCGGCCATTGAACTCCACTTCTTCGAGCGGGGTAAACCCTTCTCCCATGGAGAGGATGGAGCCATCTTTTTGTATAGGGATCGCCTCCCTGTACCGCCACAGGCCCGGCCTCCTTTTCAGGATCTTTTCAGTGGAAAACTCCGGCGTGAATTCCAGATCAAGGGGGGAACCGCAGTCACATCGCCATCGGGTCGTGTTGACGGAATAGGTTCGATGACATTCTGGGCAGAAGAATTTTTCCATCAATCAAGATAGCATAGCAGAAAGGGCATAGAGCATAGAGCAAAAAAAATGTAACAATTTAGCTGTTTGAAAAAACTTGTAAAATCCCTCCCCACCTCCCTTTGCCAAAGGGAGGAAAAAGGATTTCCCCCTTTTGACAAAGGGGGATGAAGGGGGATTAGATGTTTTTTTTCAAAGCCCTAAAGTGATATAAAAAAATAAAAATTGTAAAAGACTTTTTTCGCTCTGCTCCCTGCCCTATGCCCTTTGCGTTTTTTCTTCAACCAGAGGAAACATGACCCGAAAGGTGGTCTGGCCTTTTCCGGATTCCATCTCCATCTTTCCCCCCATCCGTTTGACCAGGCGGGTGGTGATATGGAGTCCTCTGCCTCTCCCCTCACCCTGGAGGTATCGCTCCTTATCTTCTTCGGAAATCTGGCCGGTGTTCGAAATCTCTGCGACTGCCCACTCCTCTTTCCGATAGGAACGGATGGAGAGGCTCCCACCCTCTTCAGGAACCGCATTGGAGGCATTGTTCAGAAGATTGTCCAGGACCCTCTCGATGTGGAGAGGGTAACATCGAATCCATAACGAAGGTCCTAATTCTCCTTCGAGCAGCCGGATGTTCTCCCGTTTCAACTCGATCAGGGTCTCTTTGTTGATCAGCGCTCGCTTCCTCAGCTTCTCCGACAGGTCCACCGCCTCTTCCCTTCCCTCGCCATGAAGGGTTAAAGCTAATTCCTGAATACGGGAAGTCTCTTTCAGGATGATGTCCAGCGCCTGATCGACCTTCTCCTTCTTCCCGGGATAATCTCCATCAGCCAGAATCCTTTGAATCCGTTTGGCAAATCCGGCTGTCGCAATGGCCGGGTTTTTAAAATCGTGCAGGATATCATCCATCTTCTCCAGCCTCAACCCTTTCATCAACTCCTTGCCGAAGAGGGAAAATATCTCAATTTCCTCATCCGTAAATCCCGGATGCTGGGCCTGGGCATCGAAGGTTAAAAAATATTGCACTTTTCCGTTGACCTTCAGCGGAATATAGAGAACGGAGTGGATCCGCTGGGTTTCGAGAAACCGCTTGAGGTCCGGAGGAAGAAGATGGCTCTTCTGCGGGTTGAGAATGTGAACATAGGTTGGGTAGATCTTCTCGTTTTCAAAATCACCAAAAGGGCCTGTTTGATCGACAATGGTGCGGATGTAGGGTGATTCTGGCACTTCAAAAATCTTACCGATCCCGTGCTGGATCTCGGGAAACCCCGCTTCCAGGACGACATGCCAGCGGTCTTCCATCACGGAGAAAAGGGAGCATCGCTGGACTTGAATGATATCGGCCAGCTCGGGGATGACCAGATCGAAGACTTCCTTCATCTTGACCCCTCCCCGTTTCCCCAGTTTCAAAAAGATCTGCTCCACGATCCTGTCTTTGGTCACATTCATTTTCTGAAGATCCATGATCCGCTTACGGGCAATGACATAGCCCACCCTTTTGGCCAGCATCTCTGCAATCCTGGCCTCCAGTGGAGTAAAGACCTTTTCGTCCTCTTTAAAATAGATCTGGAGGCAGCCTTCGGTATCCACATCTTTCAGGGAGAAGCGGGGAATGGAGATTGGAACAGCCAGCATCGAGTGAATGCCATGGTTTTGAACCTTCCCCTTGTCCCTATACTTCTCCTCCTTTAAGATGCTGGGGACGAAGTAACTTTTGCGGTTTTTGACCACATCCCCGGCAATCGTATCTTCAAAGGGAATCGCTTCCTCCCGGTTCTCACTTTCGCCCGGATAGGACCCAAAGGAAACCATCTCCTCTTTTCTGGGATTATAGATTCGAATGCTGGCCGCTTCCGCATTGAGGAATTCCACGACGTTTCTGGCGAGGGCTTGGAGGATTTCCTTCTCCGTAAGCGAGGGATTAATGTCGAGAATGGCGTCAGCCTGATGGATGACCTGGTCCACATAGTGGAAGAGGGCCTTCTCCTTGATTAGATTGACAACCAGGGCCACTTCTTCCTGGGAGAGGTAGCAACCCTCCTCTTTCAATTTAGCCATGATCGATTCGATCAGTTCCTGTTCTATTGGATAAGGAGCCATGCTCTCACCGGCTTTTAATATACCCTCAGAAAAGACAGCAATCCTTTATGACGGGTTCGTCACCCTCGAACCATGAAAATTTCCAAGTATTATCCTCCCCCTTGATGGGGAAGGATTTAGGTGGCCGCCGGCTCAGAGAGCCTCTGGCTCGGAGAGGGGTGGATAGGATGTCTTCCCCCTCACCCCTACCCTCTCCCACCGGGGGAGAGGGAGATAATAGGGTTATTTACTAAGCAATATTATATACCTTCTGTCAGAAGTGTCAACTTGCAGAAAAAGGAGAAAAAAGGATCAAGAAAAGTACGAATCCTCAAACTTCTTGATCAGGATGGCGCTGTTGACCCCACCGAAGCCCGCAGAGATGGAGAGGCCCACCCTCACCTCTTTCTTCCGGGCTTCTTTGGGGACATAGTCGAGGTCGCATTCAGGGTCTGGAAATTCATAATTGATCGTGGGATGAATCATCCCCTTTTCAATGCTTAAGAGGACGGCGATCGCTTCCACTCCTCCTGACGCTCCCATCATATGGCCTGTAATCGATTTGGTGGAACTGATGGGAATATCGTAGGCCTTTTTCCCGAAGACATCCTTAATCATCTTCGTCTCCACCTTGTCGTTCAGGGGAGTAGAGGTCCCATGGGGATTGATGTAATCGACCTCATCCGGATGGACTCCGGCTATTTCGAGCGCATTTCTGACCGCCTTGCCAAGGGTCTTTCCATCCGGATCGGGCTCGGTGAGATGAAAGGCATCAGCCGTCATCCCGAATCCCGCTACCTCCCCATAGATTCGAGCCCCTCTTCTCCTGGCATGTTCCAGCTCCTCAAAGATCAGCGCCCCTGCTCCTTCGGCCATGACAAAACCATCTCTCTCGCAATCAAAAGGCCTGCACGCCCGTTGAGGATCATCATTCCTCGTCGACATCGCCCTGAGCACATCGAACCCTCCGAAGACATAGGGGGTCAGACAGGCATCCGACCCTCCGGTCACCACGACATCTTCCATTCCTCCCTGAATCTGAAGAAAACTATTGGCCATGGCATGTGTGGCTGAGGCGCAGGCAGTCGAGAGCGCAAACGAAGTTCCTCTGATCGTGAAATACTGGGCTACATGGGAGGTGATGGCGCTCAGGTAGATATTGGGAAGTGCAAAAGGAGAAATGCCTCTCGTCCCTCTCGATAAAAAACGCTCGTGATAACGTTCCAAGATATCCATGGATTCCACGCTCACTCCAAGGATCACTCCAATGCGGCAGGGATCAACCCCTTTCAGTTGGTATTCACTTTTTTGCTCATGGGGGTTTTTCGTTCCCGCATCATTTCTTTCAAACTGAATGCCCGCATCCTCAAGAGCAATCATTGTCGCAGCAACGGCATACTGGGAGGTCTTCCCAAAATATTTCGAATGCTTCGATCTCTGCACATACTGACCCAGATCGAATCCTTCAATGGGCGCAGCGATCCGGCACCGGTACTGACTCATGTCGCGACCTGGAAACTCGATCCGCCTGAAAGAGGATTTCCCTTGAACCAGACTCTCCCAGTAGGCCTCTTTCCCGATTCCCACCGGGGTGACGGGTCCTATCCCTGTGACAACCACACGCTTCTTATAATTTCCCAAATCCCTTCCCCTTCAGTGAATTTACCCCGTTAGAAATAATGCCCCGCTGCTCTGCAGTCCCACCTGTGACGGGATAACATTTTAGAATAATTTCAGCGGGGTTTAATGCCCTGCTCGGTTTCGAGTCGCAACGACTCGAAATTCTAACGGGGTTTACCTATTCATATCAAGAGATCTCTTCTTTGTCAACAACGGTTCAATCGCATCTAAAATTCTATGACTTCAGGTCCTGAAGAATCCTCATCTCTTCTTCTTCTCTTTCTTGAATAACTCCTCAAGCGATCTCAACCCTTCGGACAATCCTTCAGCCCCTTTTCCTGAACCTGTTAAAAGAGGTTCTCCTACCCCTTTGACCGGGAGTCCAAGAGCCCCGGCAAGAGCGAGTGCAATGTGACTCAGAAAAACTTCCTGGATCGTAAATCTGGGATCATCCATATTCCCCTTTACACGGAATCGAAGGTTGACTCTGTTCCCTCTATCCTTTAATCGAGAGGCAAGGGTCTCTGCCGGCAGATAGAAAACGGTTCCTTTATCTCCAATATAGAGATCGGCCAATTCCATTTGTCCGGGCGCATCGATCTTTTTACTTTTTACCGTAATCGTTGCATCCATATTCATGTGCCCGGACTCAATTTCCGCCGTAATTCTCTTCCGATAATAAGGCTCGAAGACCTTTAGCTCCATCTCCCGAACCCGGAGAGAGGTCTCAAGATCAGCGGTCTTCAGATCGATCCATCCCTTCAAATAGATCTCCCCTTCCTTTGACTTTCCCTCCACCTTTACCTTCAATTCAACAGGAGACCTGGCGGAGGAAACGGGATATTGAATATTCCTTATCTCCAGGTCGAGTTTCCTCAACCTGATCCTCCCGGGGATCTCTCCTGTCTTCCTATCTTCAAAATCGAGGGAACCTTCTTTGATCTTCAATCGCTTGATCTCAACCTGAAAAGAATCATCCTTTCCTGCTCTTTTTCCGGGGGTCTCCTGACCCTTTTCTTCCTTCCCCAGTGGGATCAGGGGGCCGATGGCCGCTCCTTCCGGAGTGCGGTAGAAAAAGAAGGAAGGCTTTATGATTGCCCACTCCCGGACCGATAGTCTCCTCTTCAGAAGGGAGGAAAGGTCAGGATAGACCTTCACCTCCTCAATCTGAAGAAACCTCTGTCTCGGCAGAGGATCCTCATATCGGATGCCTTTGATGGAAAGATGGGTTGCCTTCACCCTGATCTCGGAGAGGGTGAATCCGTGGCCGATGGCTTTCTGGAGCTGGGCTTGAATCAACTTCACCGCATAGAAAGAGAGAAGGAGGTAACCCCCCGCTAAGAGAATGGCAGCTCCTCCTGCAATGATCAGCCACTTCTTCATCCTTCCGCTTCCCTTCCCATTTCGGAATGCAGATTGCGGATTGCGGAATAAAATCCGAAATCCGAATTCCGCATTTGAATTACGGTTTCACAATAAAAGAGGGCTCCTTCACCTTCTTCTCGTAGGCTTCCGACAGAAGAGTGAATATCGTCCGGACGACCAGTTGAAAGAGGAAAGGATTGGGTTGAAGCAGGTGGGCCGGTTTCTTTAGATCGAGGGCCACGGCCAGGGCAATTCTTGCTTCCTCTTCCCTCCCCCATTTGAGAAGGATGTAAGCCATCTCCTCCATTCTCTTCATGTAAAGAGACCTCCTCTCTTCCGGGAAGAGGTTGGAGAGCGCCTTCTGATAGATCTCCTGAAACCGGGCCTCTTTCTGGGGCTGGTTGAGAACGAGTTTCGACTCCTCCGCCGCCCACACTTCATCGGCATAAGGCCTGATTTCTTCCTCTCTCATCTTCCAGGTTGTAAAAACGTCCGTTTTGAGAAGATCGCCGCCTCTTCTCAATATCAGGTCATCTCCCTCAATCTCATCCTCTCGAATATGCGAATAAATCAAGGCTCTCTTATATTCCCTTTTTACCCCATCGACCTCGCCTTTGAGATGGAGATAGTCCTGGGGCGGGGTCTTCCCTCTTTCAAGGGTTCGCTTGTAGGCTTGAACAAAGAGGAATCCGACATAGGAGGGTTCCATCTCTGCCAGGGGAAAAGGGCTTCCCTTCTGAACTTCCTCGAAGAATCCCCTGAATCTTTTGCGGGGCATCTCCCCTCCGGAGAAATCAGCCAACCCCTCCGTATCGCTGACGATCCCCTGCATCACGGTCAACCCACGCCCGGTATGGGGAACAATGAGCATCAGAAATCGCTGACCGAGGAAATCAAAAGGACCTCCGAATCCTCCTGGAGGCTCTGCCTGCAAAGGCCGGAAGACAGGACCTTCCTTTTCAGGCGATATCTCCTCAACAGGAATCCCTCTGCTCTTCAACCGGTAAAGCGATCTCTTGATGGTTTTCCGGATTTTCTTGTCCCCGGAAATCTTGAGCAGATGCTGGAGGATACGGGCAATCCGGGGATGGGGATTTTCGATCAGTGATTCAATCATCCGGCCCGCTTCCTCCGGCTCACTCTCTAAAACCGGCAGGAGGGATTGAACGATCTCCTCTTCCGGTCTTCCCTCCTGAATATCAGATCTTGCCTTTTCGATGAGAGATTGAATCTCTTCCAATGTTTACCTCCCTGCCAAAATTTTCCCTCTCCCCTTGCGCCTGCCTGTACGAAGTCCCGCCCTGCGGGACGAAGGCAGGGGAGAGGGTTAGGGTGAGGGGAATATTGTCTGTTGAAGGGTGAGAATCATGGTGATTGAAAGATTGATTAAAAGAGTATTTCTGCAGAGGAGCTCAAGCCTCTTTGCTTCACGGTGTGCCTCTTGCCAGACCATCAGGAGGCTCGACAGGATGAGGAGGAGAGGGATCCCCGAAATCGTCAAAAGCCAGAGGGGAGTTTGGCCCAATAGCAATAAAACCTTGATGAAGGTGAGGCCGATCAGGATGGAGCTCCCCATATAGAGATCCGTCATCCTCTCCTTTCCGAATCGAACCACCAGGTTTCTCTTACCGATGGCACGATCCCCCTCTTCGTCTGGAAACTCATTGATCAGGATCACATTGAAGATAGATAATCCAACAGGAATAGAAAGCAGAAAGGCCTGGTGGCTGAAAGAACCGGCAAGAAGATAGAATCCCGTTGCAATCGGAAGCCAACCATAAGAGAAACCGACGAAAATCTCTCCCAACCCACGGTATGCCCACTGAAAAGGCTTGCTTGAATAGAAGAAGCCTGCAAAGATTCCTATCCCGCCAAGCAAAAGGGTCATGGGACCGGTCTGGTATTGAAGATAGATATAAAGGCCGGTGAAGACGGCTCCTGCGAGGCAAGCATATCCCAGAAGAAGGGCCACCCATGGAGGGAGGTCTCCTTCGGCCAGAACCCTTGACCCGCCTGAAAAGAGGTTAAAATCCCGGTTGATGCGATCACCCTCCAGGTCATTCCATTCCCCCATATAATAGGTCATCCACATGATGAGGATGACCGTTGCTGTTGTGAGGAGGTAGAGGCCGAATGAACCCTGATATCCCCATCGCCACGCCAGGACAAATCCTAAAATCAGGGGAAGCACTCCGACTGAAAGAAAAGGAACCCGTGAAAGTTTCCACCAGGCCGCAAGGTAAAATTTCAGCTTCATCAACTCATCTCTTTAAAAAACTCTAATCCTCATCAGGCGATTCGACTTTCGTCTTACAAATAGAACAAATCGATTCAAAATTCAACTTAATAAAAAAGAAGGGCGACCCTCTCAATGTCAGAGATGATCGCCCTTCTCGGGTTAGAGGTTAAAGGAGGCTGGGGACTAAAGCATAGGATCGCTTCGAATTGGATTTAAGTAATATGAAACAATTTACTGAAAAATAAGCCGATGAAGAAAATATTCGTAAAAATTAAAACCCACTCAACCACTCTTTTAGGATTGATTTCAACCTTTCTTACTCCCTCTTCAACTTCATAAACACCCAGAATCTGGCTCACATTCATATTTATCCTCATTCACACTAACCTTCAAGATTTGTTCTCACCATTCTTATAAGAGCAAAAGCCCCGAAGACAATTAAACAGATGGTAATGAAATTTAAGGTTGCCAGTTCAATGATTATTGAATTCATTCCAATCTCCATTTCTCGATGTTTGACCATAGTAAGAGCAAATTCCATACCAAAGAGGATTTGATCTGGAAAAATTTCAACCCCTTGAATTTATAAGCATATTTTAAATAGAGGATAAAAAAATTATATAAGAAAATTTTCAAAATTGTCTCCGTTTTCTTATTAAATTTCGATAAGTTATTAAAACTATAGAGGAAATTGAATTTGACAAAATGTCGTAAATATTCAATTTTGTCTAAAGCAGAAGCTTGGCGGTGTTGGATTCAAACTTTAGCGGGAATAATTAAAAAAGACAGGAAATATAAGATTTAAGAATTCTGCTGGTTCCCTTATTATGAAAAATGAATCCATGAAGGCAGGAAGTAAAGAATTTAAGAATTCTCCTGGGTTCCTAGCTTCCTTATTATAAATTCAGGATTTTCCGGGATTCCTGCGGAGTGGCAATTTCTCTTCCAAATTCTTTCGCAATTCTGACCACTCTCTCGACCAACTCCGCATTGGTCTTTGCCGGCACCCCTCTAGAGTAGAAGATGTTGTCCTCCAGTCCAACCCGCACATGTCCTCCCATCGTCATAGCAATCATCGCCATGGGAAGCTGGCCAGGGCCAATACCGATCACAGACCAGGTCGAATCTTGAGGGACGATCTCTGAGAGGTGGAGGAGAGACTTTGCTGTGGCAGGCATGCCGCCGACGACTCCCAAGACAAATTGAAAGTGGAGCGGAGGTTTTAGAAGACCTTTTTCCAAATACCGGATACAGGTTTCAACCATTCCAGCCTCAAATACCTCCAGTTCGGGCTTAATCCCCTTTGCCAGAGTCTCTTTGGCCAGGAGCTCTAAAAACTCCGGAGGATTAAGGAATACATTCTCCCTCATATTGATAGAGCCTGCATCAAAGGAGACCAGTTCCGGATTTAAGGATAAAGGAACAAGCCTCTCGCGAAATTCAAGATTCCTGCCCGGAATGCCGCTGGTGGTCAGGCAGAGGATGGCATCGGTTTCGCTCCTGATACGGTCCGCCACTTCTTTGAAGATCGTAAGATCCTGGGTCCCTAACCCTGTCTTCGGGTCCCTGACATGGATATGGAGAATCGAAGCCCCTGCCTTCCAGGCCTCAATCCCTGATTGAGCGATCTCCCCAGGCAGAATGGGGATATGGGGCGTCTGTTGTCGTGTGATTCGGGACCCTGTAATGCCAACCGTAATAATCAGTTTTTCCATTCGACTTGCCTCATTTTTTTCTAATCCGCATTCCGAATTCCGAAATCCGAATTCAATTCACATCCCCAGATAAGCCTTTCTGATATGTTCGTTCCCCATGATTTCTTGAGAAGTCCCCTGAAGGGTTATCCTCCCTGTTTCCAGAATATAACCCCGGTGGCTATGACGGAGGGCAAGGGTTGCATTCTGTTCAATTAGAAGGATGGTCACCCCTTCTTTGTGAAGCTTTCTGACCGTTGCGTAAATTTCTTTGGTAATTTTGGGTGAAAGTCCGAGTGAGAGTTCGTCGATGAGCAAAAGCATCGGTTTGGACATCAATGCCCTACCGATGGATAGCATCTGCTGCTCCCCGCCACTGAGCGTCCCTGCAATCTGTTCTTTTCTTGTCTCCAGAATGGGGAAAAGGGAGTAGACCCATTCCACTGTCTCCCTCAGGAAGGAGCGGGCTTTCTGAGGATAAGCCCCCATCTCTAAATTCTCATAGACCGTCATATCCTTAAAGATCCTTCTTCCCTCTGGCACACAGGAGACTCCCTTCTTGATGATGTGAAAAGATGGCTGAAAGGCAATTTCTTCCCCTAAGAAATGGATGGACCCTTTCTTCGGATGATGAACTCCGAGAATTGACTCCATCAGGGTGGTTTTCCCAGCCCCATTCGCACCCAGCACGGTCACCACTTCTCCTCTCTCAACCTTCATGGTCAGGTTCCAGAGGATCTGAGCCTCTCCTCGAAAGGTATCAATTCCATTCACTTCAAGCATCGGATTCCCCTAAATAGGCTTCGATCACTTTTGAATCGTTGACAACCTCTTCAGGCCTTCCCTCTTTAATCTTTTCTCCCTGATCGAGAACAATGATACGATCGGAGGCTTTCATGATGGCCCCCATCACATGCTCGATCCAGAAGATGGTCATCTTCAGTTGGGTTCGGATCACCTCAATCAATTCAAGTGCCTGAAGGATCTCTGAAGGGTTCAGTCCGGCTAACACTTCATCCAGAAGGAGAAGTCTGGGTTGAGTGGCCAGGGCTCTGGCCATCTCCAATCTCTTCTTTTCAATCAGGGTAAGATTATTTGCTGAATTCTTTTCGTGTCCTTCCAATGAAACGAATTTCAACAGCTTTCTGGCTTCCTCCCCTTTCGCCTTTATCCCTTCCCTCGGATCGCCTCGTCCAATAATGCCGATGAGTACATTTTCGAGGCAACTCATCTTTAAGAATGGCCTGACAATCTGAAAGGTCCTGGCAATGCCCAAACGGCAGATCTCAAAAGATTTAAGAGAGGTGATTTCCATCCCATTAAAAGAGAGTGTACCCTCCTCAGGATGATAGACTCCGCTCATAAGATTGAAGAGGGTGGTCTTTCCTGCCCCATTTGGACCGATGAGCCCAACGATTTCACCCTTGTTAAGGTGAAAATCAACCTTTTTGACGGCAGTCAATCCACCAAAGGATTTAGTCAGTCCCTTCCCTTCGATTATTACGCCCACTCTCTTCTCCACTTCTTCCTTAAAATACCCACCACGCCCTCGGGTGCAAATCGAGCCATGGCTAAAGCGATGAGCCCGAAAAGGAGCACATGATATTCCCCATAGACTCGGATGTATTCGGAGAGAATTTCTAAGACAAACGATCCAACGATCGGTCCTGCGAAACTACCCATCCCCCCGATCACCGCCATGGCCAGAACAAGAAACATCTGACCGAGAGAGGGAACGTCCGGGGTGATGAGCATCAAATAATGCCCGTAGAACCCACCTGCGAGACCTGACATAGCGCTTGAGATCGCAAAGGCAAGCACCCGAACCCTTACCGTGTTGATCCCGGAAGAGGAGGCGGCCACTTCATCATTGAGTACAGCCCTAAAGGTGAGCCCCATCTCCGAATGGATAATTTTATAGATAACAATGAGCAGGAGAATAGTGACGATAAGGAAAAGGTAGTAATAACTGGTCTTAGAATATTCTACGAAGAAGCCGGGAACCTGAAGCCCCATCGTTCCACGTGTCCATTGATCCTCATTGGTAATGATAATCCTCAATATCTCTGAAAACCCTAATGTGGTTAAGGAAAGATAGATGCCCCCCATCCGGATGCAGAGGTAGCCAAGGCCAAACCCTAAAAGGGCAGCCACCCCCGTCCCAATCAGGATTCCCAGCCAGGGAGGAAGTCCGAGGTAGACAGTAAGCATCCCGGATGTGTATGCCCCCATACCTGAAAAGGCCGCATGAGCAAAGGAGACTTGACCCGTAAACCCGGCGATGAGGTTCCAGGAGGATGCCATCATCACATAGAAGAGGCTGATGATCATCACATGAAGCCAGTATTGGGATAGAAAAAGCGGTGGAAAGAGGGCAAGGATAATGAAAGCGAATGATATCCAGAGTTTCTTATTACCCATTTTCACACCTAAAGGATAATGATATCTGCATTCTGACTACTGTGTTTTCTGTCCGAAAAGTCCCCAGGGTCTGAAGACGAGAACCAGAATGAGTATGATAAATCCAAAGATATGGCGATACATCGTTGAGATGTAAGCCGCTCCCAAGTTCTCCAAAATGCCAAGGATCAATCCTCCGACGACACACCCCTTCAGTGATCCCATCCCTCCTAAGACGACCACGATGAATGCGTTCAAGCTGACCGAAGAACTCCCTGAAGGTGTCACAGGAAAGATGGGGGAGAGAACCACTCCTGCCGCTCCTGCAAGTGCTGCCCCCAACCCAAAGGCGAGCATATTGACCTTTAAATGGTCGACTCCTACAAGGGCCGCCATCTCCCGGTCCTGAGAAATAGCCCTGATACTCTTTCCAAACCATGTCCTTTTGATCAAGTAGAAGATGGAGAGTAAGACTCCAATGGAAATGAAGAAAGATAGAATTCTCTGGTTTCCGTAATGATAGAGCCCAAAGATATTCATCGCTCCGGTCACCCAATTGGGCGGTTTTTGTGGATAAGGTCCAAAGATCAAAAGGGCGGCGTTCTGAAGAACGATGGAAAGGACAAAGGTGATGATGAGGGAATACATCTCATCACCATAAGTGGGACGGATCAATGTCCGTTCCATTCCAATCCCGATGAGAAAGATGAGGAAGATGGAAAGAGGCATGGCCAGCAGGGGAGGGACCCCGAGGGAAACGCTCAAATGGTAACTGAAGTAACCCGCAAAGATGTATAGCTCCCCATGGGCAAAGTTGACCACCTTCATTATGCCAACGATCAGCGAAACACCGATGGCAGAAATAGCATTGATCACACCGATAACAATTCCATTGGTCAGATACATCAATAATTCAGACATTCTTTTCCCTGTTAATGGCTTCCAAATCCTCCTTGTCCCCTTTATAGAAGGGGACAAGGAGGGATTATCCATTTCCATAATCTGCGGGTAATCAACCCGCCATATAACACCCTTTATAATTGATTGCTTGCTTCATTTAAACCTTATTTCCCTTTCATCAAGGCTCCCATGGCAGCCTCTTTCGGATAGACAACCACCTGCTTCTGATCCTGCCACTGGACGACGAGCATGGGCGGCATCCACTGATGATATTCATAGGTCCCTTGCTTCAGCCCAAACTTGACGACCCCGGTGGTCACCTCGAGGCTGGTCTTCTCAAGGGCATTGACCAGGGCTTCATTCTCGGTGGACTTAGCTCTTGCGATGGCATCCACAGCGATCAGCACCACATTGTAGATGGAGCGGGTTTTATAGTCTGTAGGATCTTTCCCAAACTTCTTCTTATAGTCCTCCCAGAACTTTCGGCTCGTGGGTGTCAGATGAACCTTCTCATGCATGCTCGACATGAAAAGCTCCATCTCTCCGGCCTTGCCCACATTCTTCCAGAAGGTATCCCAGAGGCTCGGTGGGCCAGCGCCATCCAAGATGAGGGATTTGGGACTGAGGCCGACTTCATTGGCCTGGGACACAAAGAAATGAAGTCCTGTTCCATAGATATAAGCAAGGACGATGTCCGGATTCTCTCCCTTGATCTTGGTCAATTCGGTGTAGAAATCCTTGCTCTCCCGTTCTACCTTCAGGGTGACGAAGGGGATGCCAAGATTTTTCATATTGGTCTCGGTCCGTTCAGCAATTCCAACCCCCCAGTCTGAATTTTCTCTTACGATGGCCACTTTCTTAAATCCATTGTCTTTCACGAAGGGAGCGATGTAGAAGTCAACTACTCCGCTGTTGACCGGACCTGCACGAAAGACCCATCTGTAATTTTTCTTTGTGATGTCATCATGCCAGGCCTCACATATGATCAGGGGAACTTTGTAACGATTGGCCACCTCAATCTCTGCCAGGGCTGAGGAGGAATGGCTCTCCCCCACTACGATGGGAACCTTATCGCGAGTGGCCAATTTTTCAAAGGCTGAGGCCGCCTTCTCAGGCACTCCACCGGTATCTTCAAAGATCACTTCTACCTTCTTTCCCAGGACACCTCCCCTGGCGTTGATATGGTCCAAGGCAATGGCAATCCCCTCTTCAAAAGCCTTTCCAGTTGCTGCCGCCGGACCTGTTCTGGGTCCAACGACACCGATCTTAATCGTATCTTGAGCCCAGGCCCACGATCCTATTAAAAAAAACATCATCAACGTCGCCAAAAAAACCGTTCTTTTCATCTCCAATCCTCCTTTTAAAGAAAAATTTTAAACTACAAGCTGTAACTTCCAAATTTATAATTGATTTTTCCTCCTCACCTCCTTCGTGTGTAGTCATTGCAAGCGAAGCCCTGAACTAAGTTTCAGTTTCAAAATTAGAGATTTCATCTATGACCTCATCCCCAATTTATTAAAGGTCTTCTTTAGTATTTCGATGATCTCATCGATCTGGTTCTCTTCTATGATCAGCGGCGGGCCTACCATCACCATGTCGCCATTTACTCCATCGACAAAACCAGTGCCGGGGTAGAGGACGAGACCGTTCTCAAAGGCAGAATCGATCACTCTCTCCGTGAATCTTTCCGTTCTCGGAAAGGGCTCCTTTGTCTTCTGGTCTTTAACAAATTCGACAGCCGCCATCAGCCCTTTTCCCCTCACATCGCCCACAAAAGGGAAGGCCTTCAACTCTCCCAACCTCTTTAAGAGGTAATCGCCGTTCTTGTGACATTGCTCGATGAGTCTTTTTTCCTCGATGAACCGGAGCACAGCCAGGCCCACTGCGCATCCGACCGGATGGTGAGAAAAGGTGTGGCCATGAACAAACCCTCCTGCCCTCTCCTTCAATCGCTCTATGAATTCACTTCGCGTGATCATTGCTGAGAGAGGAAAATAGCCTCCGCTCATCCCCTTTCCCAGTACCATGATATCAGGAATAATGTTCCAATGCTCAACAGCAAACCATCTCCCTGTCCTGCCCATCCCGGTCATCACTTCATCATCGATCAGGAGGATTCCAAAACGATCGCATATCTCCCTGATCATTGAGAGATACCCATCCTGAGGGACGAGGGCTCCGATGGTTGCGCCTCCGATGGGTTCAAGGATGACCGCTGAGATTGTCTCCGGCCCCTCCATCCGGATCACATGCTCGAGGGTCTTTGCACATTCGAGTTCACACCGGGGATAGGAGAGGTTGAAGGGGCACCGATAACAGTAGGGCGGCGGGAAATGGGGGAAATCGATCAGAAGAGGAAGATAGGGCTTTCTCATTCCGATGCGGCCGGTAAGGGAGAGGGCTCCGAGGGTGTTTCCATGATAACTGTGCCACCGGGCAATGACACGCCATCTCTGAACATGACCCGATTCTAAAAAATACTGTCTTGCAAATTTGATGGCTGCTTCGATCGACTCAGAACCCCCTGAGAGAAAGTAGATCTTCTCCAGTCCCTCCGGAAGGATCTTTCCGAGCGCCTCAGCATACTCCTCAATCGAACCTGTGGTGAATTGGGTTCCATGGACATAACCCACCTGGCCCATTTGCTCCATCATCCTCTGGAGAATCTCTTTCTGGCCGTGTCCGATATTGACGACCAGTGCGCCACCGGAGCCATCAATATATCGCTTCCCCTTCTCATCATAGAGATAGATTCCATCTCCCCGGGTGGCCAGAGGATAGACCCGTCCCAATTTCCGATAAAAAACATGTCCCTTGGGGTAGGCGTACTCCATTTAAAAACCTCAATGGTCAATTCTCAATGGCCAATGAGCAATGATCATTGACTTTTGACCATTCAATTGATCGAGTAATGATTACTTTTTTAACTTTTCTCTACTTTCTTTTCAAGAAAAATTTAGGAGGGGCAGAATAAGTTGAAGAAAAAGGAAATTCTTGTCGAATCAATCGTCAGGATTGTCGAATGAGAGGTGTGATCAATCCGTATTTGACCTGTTGTGAGGCAGGCGTGACCCCGCGTTTGAAAACTTTTACATTTCTCTAACCTCTTATAATTTCTCAAAAAAATGAAGCGATGGGAGATTAAAAATTTAAAAGATCTGAATGAATTGGCACGGTCGTTGCAGATAAGAAAATAAAAATTCAAACGAAAGGAGGTGAATCGAATGAAAAAATCAATGATCATACTGGGTCTGGTGTCCATCATGGTTTTAGGCGCTCTTTATGCTTATGCTTTTGGCCCTGGTTATGGCCCTCGCGGGAAAGGCGGTCAAGGCGGTCTTTGCTGGGAATCTTCCGAAACCGGCAAAGCATCTGCTTTAACACCTGAACAGAAGACGAAGTTTCAGGAATTGCGCCAGGAGTTTGTTGATGAGACGGCAAAGCTCAGAGAAACTCTTCTGACCAAGAAACTGGAACTCCAATCTCTCTGGACCAATCCAAAGGCCGAGGCCAAGGCCATTGTTGATAAAGAGAAAGAGTTAAGAGATCTCCAAAACCAGATGAGGGATAAGGGCTTGCAGTTTAAATTGGAAGCCCGGCAATTCCTCACGCCTGAGCAGATCGCCGAGTTCGGACCGGGATGCGGAATGGGTCCTGGTTTCGGCCGGGGGCAGATGAGAGGCCGTGGAATGGGTCGTGGAATGGGCCTTGGAAAGGGACCGTGTATTTAATCATTGCCACAGGTTAGGTTCAAAAAGGGGAAGGCCCATGCCTTCCCCTTTTATTTTTGACCCATTCGGCGGAGCCCTGAGTTACATATTTACCAACGAGTTTAGCATTAGTTACTGAGGGGTTAGTAGTGTGAGAGGTTTGACATTTTAAATCCGTTCCGATATGTTTAAAATAGAATCGGGACCAGGAAGGACCATCAAAGCATGAAATTAAAAATAACCGTCTTCTCACTCATTCTCATCTTCCTGCTCCCAATCTCATCCTTTTCTCAATCGAAAGGAATGAAACCGTGGAGGAAAGATGCCCGGTGCTGGAGGGCATCGGAACTCCATCTCTCTCCGGAACAGGGAAATCGTCTCAACCTCCTTGAGCAGGCCTATTTCGAGGAGACACAACTCCTCCGGGCTCAACTCGTCACCAAACGAATCGAACTGCGTGAACTTCTCGTTAATCCCGCCATCAAAACAGAATCCATCCGGAGCAAATATCTCGAGTTGGTTGAAACTCAATCCAAATTGGAGGAGAAGGCCATTGAATACATGGTGAAGATCCGGAGTTTACTCACACACCAACAGCTCAAATCCTGGTGCCCTGAGCAGGAGCTTCCCCTTTTTCAGCGAATGATGCCCGGTCACAGTCCCATGGGACCCATGAACCCCAGGAGAGCCTTGCCCCCGGAAGAATAGAAAGGGATGCGGATTGTTCGGAAATAGTAATAGTAAGAGAATAAGTAGAAGTTTCTCCCCCATCTACCTTGCGATTTTCTCCGGAATCATTCTCATCATTTTGATCATCAACGGGCTTTTAGAAATCAACCGGACTCAAAAAGGATTCTATCTCCTGCTTGAACGGGAAGCGACCGTTCTCATCCAACACTTCGAAAAGAATATTCAGGAGACCCTCGCCTCCCTTCAATCCTCCCAGCACTTCTTCGGCATGGAAGAATCGATTGCCGAATATCTTCTCGAAGTCCTCCACAGAGTGGATCAAATGGATAAAGAAAAAACGCTAAGCCCCTCCGACCTCCAGTCACTCATCAATCAATATTCCATCGCCTCGATCGAGATCTACGATTTGAGGGGAAATCTGCTTCGCGCCTGGCCCACTCCCTCTTCCATGAAGAGCCGTTCCTTTCTGCGGGATATCATCGAGAAGAGACATTCTGTCGCTATCGATCTTTTCGGAAGGCCTCTGGCCGAGGGAGACCTCTTCGCCATCGCCATCGAAAGGAAGATCGCTCCGGGAATCATTCGACTCCAGCTCAGCGGAGGTCAGATGAAACGACTTCTCCGCCAACTCGCCCTTCAGAGGGCCATCTCCGATCTAGGCCTCAGGGAGGGGATCCTCTTTATCTCTGTTCAGGATGCGAATCTTCTCACCCTTGCCCATACGGATACCTCTCTCATCGGAAAAAATGAAGAGGACCCCTTTCTGAAAACCGGACTTCAAAGCAAGAAGCCACTCTCACGCCTCTACCGCCCCGTAAAAGGGGAGGAAGTCTTTGAGGTCGTTAAGGCTTTCTCGATGAAGGATCAATTGGCAGGATTGATCCGGATCGGATACTCCTCCGGAGAAATCCATCCCCTTCTCAGCCAGATCAAAAAGAGCGTCGCCTTGTCGGTCTTCTTCTTCCTCATCCTGGGGGTCTCTGCCACCATCCTGATAGGGGTGAATCAGAACCGGCATCTCCAGAAGATGAAAGTGATGGAGGACCGGATCCGGCTGGCGGAGAGACTCTCTTCCCTTGGCCACTTAGCCGCAGGCGTGGCCCATGAGATTCGCAACCCTCTCAATGCTATGGGCATGGGCCTCCAGAGGCTAAAGAGGGAATTTCTTCCACTAGAGGAATCGAAGAGGGAAGAGTACCTTTCCTTTACGGAGATCATTCTCAAAGAGGTCCGAAGGGTCAATGAGATCATCGAACAGTTTTTAACGCTCTCCCGTCCCTTTCAGCTCAGGCTGAGAGAGGGCTCCCCCGGAGAACTTCTTGAAAATCTGGTCGCCCTCTTTCGGGAGGAGGCAAACTCCCAGGGGATCACCCTCCGGCTGGATAGGGGACCCGGTCTTCCTCTTATCAGGATGGATGATGAGAAGTTGACACAGGCATTTATCAATATTATGAAGAATGGTATCCAGGCCATGGAAAAAGGTGGAACCCTTCTGATCGAACCCCACTCCTTTAAGGACCGTGTGGAGGTGGTCTTTTCAGATTCAGGATCAGGCATTCCGGAAGACCAGATGGAAAAGATCTTCAATTATTACTACACGACAAAGGAGAAAGGGGTCGGATTGGGGCTTCCCATTGCTCACCGGATTATCGAAGCCCATGGGGGTCAATTGAGGGTGGAAAGCAAGGTGGGCGCGGGAACGATGGTGACAGTGAAGCTACCTCTAAATAGAAGAGAAGAAGGCAGCGATCAGTGATCAGTAAATAGAAAAAGAATGGAAAAAGATAGAATTCTCATTGCTGAAGATGAAACAACCCAGAGGGACCTTCTTGAAGGATTCTTAAAAAAAGAGGGCTTCTTAGTAGAGGCCGCGGCCAATGGCAAAGAGGCTATTGAGAAGATTGGGGCAGCTTTTTTCGACATCGCCTTCCTCGACTATAAGATGCCTGAACTCGACGGCCTCCAGACCCTTCTTGAAATCAGAAAAAACTTCCCGGACCTTCCGGTGGTGATGATGACCGCTTACGGAACGGTTGAAACGGCTGTGGCATCGATGAAAGCGGGCGCGCTCGACTACCTGACCAAACCGATCGATCTTGATGAACTCCTTCTCATCATCCAGAAAGTGCTGGAACGGTCCACCCTGATCAGGGAAAACAGGGATCTCAAGGCCCGGCTTCAGGAGCGATATGCCTTCCAGAATATTATTTATGGAAGTCTTGAAATGGAGGAGGTGATGGGACTGATTGGAAGGGTGGCGCCCAGCCAGGCCACGGTCCTCATCAGGGGTGAGAGCGGAACAGGAAAGGAGTTGATCGCCGATGCGATCCACTATGCCGGCGCCCGTTCCGGAAAGCCTTTTGTCAAAGTGAATTGTGCCGCCATCCCTGAAACACTCCTCGAAAGTGAACTCTTCGGTCACGAGAGAGGAGCTTTCACCGGAGCCATCCAGAAAAGAATCGGCCGGTTTGAAGAGGCTGACGGAGGCACCCTTTTTCTGGACGAGATCGGAGAACTCTCACCCTCCACCCAGGTCAAACTTTTGCGAATATTGCAGGAGAAGGAATTCCAGAGACTGGGGTCGAACCTTACCCTCAAGACCGATGTGAGAGTGATCGCTGCCACCCATCGCAATCTCGAAGAGGCAATGCGGAAGGGGTTTTTCAGGGAAGACCTCTACTACCGGCTCAATGTGATCACTATTCACCTTCCGCCTTTAAGAGAAAGAAAGGAAGACATTCCTCTCCTGATCGACCATTTTTTGAAGAAATATTCAGAGCTTAATCAAAAAAAGATTCAGGATCTCTCCAAGGAGGCGCGAACCCTCCTTCTCCGTTATCCCTATCCTGGAAATGTGAGGGAGTTGGAGAACCTCATTGAGCGGGCGGTCGTCCTCTGCCGGGGGGAAATTATCAACACACAGGACCTCCCCTTCCATCTGAAAGAGGAAAAGTCCGAAAGGCAATGGGAGGCTTCCGAAAAATCAAGGAGCCTTCCTGACTCTCTGGAGGAAATCGAGCGGGACCTTATCGTTAAAGCTCTCCATCAGCATCAGGGCGTCCAGACAAGAGCCGCTGAGAGCCTCGGCATCAGCGAAAGGGTCCTCCGATATAAGATCAAGAAGCACAGAATCCGACAATAGTTTTAAGTTTTAAGTTATGATTTAGACTCTCTCACAATAAATTCTGAGAATTTATCTCTAACATTTTAGAGACAACCTAAAAATATCTCCCCTCCCCTAGCGGGAGGGGATGAAGGGGAGGGGAGACCAAAATAAGACCAACCTGTCCACCCCCACCCTCACCGTCCCCCGTCAAAAGGGGGAGGGAATTTGGGGAAATTTGAAATAGTTTTTTTCAGAATTGATGATTGAAAATTGCCCATTGATCATTGGTAATTGAGGGGTTCATCATGGCTTATTATCGTGTCCAGTTTGGATATGGATTTCCGCCTGTCATCAAAAAACTGATGATCGTGATGGGAACTGTCTTTCTCCTTCAAATGGTGGTGAGCTACCGGATCAATTTATACCTGGGTCTCGTCCCGGTTCTGGTCTGGAAGAAATACTTTCTCTGGCAGCTCTTCACCTATATCTTCCTTCACGGAGGGATCACACATATCCTCTTCAATCTTCTGGCCCTCTGGATGTTCGGGGGGGAGCTGGAAAATTGCTGGGGGACGAGGAAGTTTTTATTTTACTTCTTCTTCTGTGGAATTGGCGCCGCCCTCTGCACGGTCCTCCTCACGCCCTATCAAATGATCCCTGTCATCGGAGCCTCTGGGGCCATCTATGGAATTCTGTTAGCCTTTGGCTGGCTCTTCCCCAACCGTCCCATCTATATCTATTTTCTCTTCCCCATTCCCGCCAAATATATGGTCATCCTCTACGGCCTCATCGAACTCTTCTTTTCCAGGGAAGGGACAGGAGGAGGCATTGCCCATCTCACCCATCTCGGTGGTCTTTTCTTTGGACTCCTATACATGTCCTATCCATTCATCCGGCAGAAAATTCGCCGTGAATACTATAAGCGGAAGTGGTCTCAAAGAGGCCCGGATAATCGGGACTATTACCATTAAATGGAATATTAGAATTTTTGTAACAGTTTAGTGCTTCGAAAAAACTGATCTAATCCCCCTTAATCCCCCTTTGTCAAAAGGGGGAAATGTTTTTCCTCCCTTTGGTCTCCGACCCAGAGCGGTCTCCGACCCGGAGGGCAAAGGGAGGTGGCCTGCCTGCGCGAAGCCGCTTCGGCGAAGGCAGGGGAGGGATTTTACAAAACGATTTCTAACAGCTAAAGTGTTACGAATTTTTTATTTTTGGCTCTGCTATGGAACCAAATTCCGCAATCCGCAATCCGCAATCCGAAATCCTGAAAGGGCTTTTCATCGGGACAAGCGGCTATAACTATCCCCACTGGTGGAATGGGGTCTTCTATCCATCTGATCTACCTCAGAGAAAATGGCTCGAATTCTATGCTCAATATTTTAACACCGTCGAGATCAATGTCACCTTCTATCGCCTGCCGAAGAAGGAGGTCTTCGAAGGATGGTATAAGCGGACACCGAAAGGGTTCTCCTTTGCCGTCAAAGGAAGCCGGTTCATCACCCATATGAAACGGCTGAAGGATTGCAGGGAGCCCCTCTCCCTCCTTTTGGACCATGCCTCGCCGTTAAAAGAGAAGATGGGAGCTGTGCTATGGCAACTTCCCCCCCGGTTTCCTTTCGAGAAGGAAAGGCTGGAAGAGTTCTGTGTCCTCCTTTCAACCCTTCTCCGTTCCAAATCCCTTCGCCACGTCTTTGAGTTCAGGGACGAATCCTGGATTTGCCAGGATGCTTTTCGGATACTCGAAGAATTTCATTTCGGCCTCTGCATCGCCCATGGTTCCGGCCTTCCCTCTATCGACAGGATCACAGGCAACTTCGTCTACCTTCGCCTCCATGGAGGCGAGGTTCTCTATGGCTCTGACTATTCCGATAAGGAATTAAAAGGATGGGCTGAAAAGATTGGAACATGGAGAAAAAAGGGGAAAGATGTATTCGTCTATTTCAACAACGACGCCTATGGCTTAGCCGTCAAAAATGGGCTCCATCTAAAAAAATTATTAAACCAAGGTTGAACCCAACCCTAATCGGGGCTTGCAGATATTTTTTTTTACAATTATGGCAGGGGAGAAAAGATTTCGATTTGGATGTAAAAAGAGGCAGAGCAAAAGCCCTGCCTCTTTTTACATCTATCTACTTCTTTCGACAAGCAAAAGGATTACTTAGTTAGGGCAACGCCAGGTAACCCCTTCCTAAGAAAACAGCCATCTCGTCCCTTAGTGTGCCATTCTCGGGCTGATAGGTTCCATCCGGAAATCCAAGGGTGATCGCCAGCGCTTTCAATCTCTCGACATGCCTGCAAAAGACGTAATTGGTTGGCACATCCAAAAATGGTGCCACGCTACAGGCCCCCACAGGCTCCCCCTCCACTCCTCTGACGATAAATGCGGCCATCTGTCCCCGGGTGACCGGATCGATGGGTCTGAACGTCCCGTCGGCGAATCCCAAACTAATGCCGGCAGTCTTTATAAACTGTATGTGGGGGCAGAAAGGATCGGTTATCGGGACATCTGTAAAGGGTGGAGTCGCACAGGGAACAGTCGGGTCCCCGCCATTTTCCGCTCTTGCAATAAATGCCGCCATCTGACCTCGGGTCACACCATTATCCGGGCAAAATAGGGCCGGATCCGCAGAACAGCCCACAGTTATTCCTGCATTGAAGATCCCCATGGTGTGGGAAACGGCAAAATGTGTCAGGGGTATATCCTCAAAGAAGGATGTGGCAGGAGCAATAAGGACCGCAGAGTCGACAACGGAATCCGGAGCTCCGGCAGGGCCACCATCGGCGATGGCCAGTCTGACCAGGTGGGCAACCCCGGGTGTCACGGTCGCGGTCGCTTTCAATACCGAGCTGAAACCGTCGTACTGAGTCCCAAAAAGCCCACTGGTGTTATTATTGAAGAGCAGCGGTGTTGCTGTCCCGTTTAACGTATTGACCGAGACGGGATTGTTCGTTCCCGGAACCAGTGCGATGTTCTGGCCGTCAATAAAGATTGCAAAAACATCGTTGAAACCGGTCCCGACGCTTTCCGAATACTCATCAGAGGCAAAGGCGTACTTAAATCTCACGGTGGTGACACGGGCCGGTGGGACAAGGAAAAAGTCCAGCGCCATAGCATTAGCCGTAACTCCCGGCACAATGAGCGCATTGAGGGCAGCCAGGCCAACCTGGGCATTATCGAGTCCCGAAGAAGGGTCCAGGTTTGGGCCTACGGCATTGAATATATCCCCCGTGCTGAGTATGACACCCTGGTTGATGCCCAACCCATCCACGAGGCCATTTGTAAAGATACCTGCGGCGAACTCGCTTCCCGTAAAATCGGGAGGATTAAGGGGAAGGGGACCGACGTTTGCTGGTCCCACCAGTTGATTTGCGAGATCTCTTGCGGTAAGCGTTATCAAATCCTGGAGGTCCCCAACTCCGATGGCAAAACAGGAACTATAAAAAAAGAGGACAAACACGGCCGATAACATGAAGTGAATGATCTTTTTCATTGAACCCTCCTTAAGATAGATAGGATACGGGTTAGCGATTTTCGATACACCTCCAACCATGGCATCTCCCAGGCCCCGGTCCCATCTTAAGAGATGACAATGGGAATCCGTGCGGTGACAGTGATGTCATCGCCACGGGTTTCCAGAAACTCGACCTTCGCAAACGAGTTGACGGGCGTCGTTGCCCTGATCAGCCCGTCAAAACGCCGGGCGGTGCTGGTGGTGATGGGGGTATTTGCCGGCAACAGAAAAGCGTGGTTATACCGGCCAAATGGCGGCACTCCCAGGGCGCGGCCGTCCCATGCGATGATCACGACGTCCACGGGAAACGTAATCCTGGTCTTGTTGTAGGCGGCGTCGAGGCATCGGACAAGGATCGTCTGGCCAACTGTTGCGTTGATAGCGATCTGGCTTCCGGAAACACCGCTGTTGAGGGCGGCAGGAATCAATCCACCGGGAAGCCCGCCCCCTCTGGGTGGAGCGCCGGCGGGGTCAATGGTTTCCGTTTCTCCCTTGTGAGCCGGCACCGGAACGCCCGTCACAAACCAGTAGTCGGCGTTAAAATCATTGAAAGCAAAGAACCCATTAGCTCCAGGGCGGTTGTTAAATTGGTCGTTGTCGCCGGGAATCGCTCCGTGTGTAGGAAAAGTTGTAAACTCGTTTGGCGCCAGGTCACTCCAGATTGAATCACGATCATCGAGAACCCAAATGGCCTCGACGTCGTAAGGCACAGTAAAAGCACGGGGGTCCCCAACACCGACACCTCCAGGTCCTGTAACTCCAAAAATAGGGTCGCCGCTGATAAACCCCGGAAACTGAGGAAATGCAGTGGTGTTGGCTGCAGTTCGACGCAACCCATCCGAGCAGGCCCCCACAGGGATGTTATTGAGGGTAATTGTGGCAGGCAGGGTCTGATTCTGGAAATTTGCGCCAACTACTGAAGCAAAGTAAGTATCGGGCGGTTCGATGATAAGCAAGCCAAACAGGCCAAACTCAAAGTGCTGCACGGTGTTCCTGTGGCAATGGTAGAAGTAGGTGCCTATGAAGTTTGGCTGCCATTGGTAAAGGTAACTCCCGATCTCCATGGAGCAGTGGCCCACACCGTCGTTTAAAGGGGTAGGCTCGATGCCGTGCCAGTGAATCGTGTGAGGAGGCGGGTTCCCCGTAGTCTGACCGTGGAAGATCACCCCCCGTGGCACCCGAATGGTTGCTGCCGGATACTGAGGAGCGCTAAAACCTCCTAAGAGGTCTGGATCCGTGAAAACAAAGAACTGAATATTTTTCACGCCATCCCATGTCGGTTTAGGGAGGCGCGCAAGCAATTGCCGGTGGACCGTGTTTGCCGGAGCCGGTAGCCGGCCTACCCCAACAGCAGCCATCACCTCAGGGACAGGATTGGTAGGCGTCATACGTTCGGGCAAGACTGGACTTGCCGTAGGCGGGTCAAACATCTTCACAAACTCGTTCGATTCATCAAACAGTGCACCTACGACTGGTTGGCGGTCTATATGATTTGGTGTATTTTGAAATGCCATGTTCTTTCTCCTTTCTTTGTTTCACTGATTACAGAGATTTCAAAATACGATTACACAGGTTTTTTTTAAGTTTTCGCTACTCATTGCTAAATCGGTGTAATCTCTTTTCATAATCAGTGTAATCAAATTTTTAATCGAACCACGGAGGCGGCACAGCGGGCATAAATACACCCGGGCCAGGGCCCGGCGGGTCGATAAGTGGCTGATTCGGGAAGCTCGAGCCCGGCCCGGCAACACCTCGGTCTCCTATAAAATTCATTCCGGAAATCATACCCATGTTGTAGTTGCCGCCCTGGGATGTCTGGCTCGGCTCTGAATGGTCGTGCATGGGGTAACACAAGGGTGACAGCTGTACCGCAAGGCCGGCTGGCGCTGAGGGAATAAGCATAGCCAACTCCTCATTGGGCGGCCATGTCGGCCCTCCATTGAGGGTGGTGCGGGGGGCATCTGCCCTGCCGATTCCCCTTTCATTCGGGACATCCGGCGGTCTCATATAGGGATTGACATATTCAACTGTATCAAGGGGTTCTATGTTGAAGACGTCCACCCATATGGGATTTTCCTGAACTACGCCTTTGATGCTCGTTATATAGACATGATTGGCATGGATATGCATGGAGTGGGTCCACAGCCCCGCGTTCAGGAGGCGGATTACACAGGGTTCGCCTACACGCAGGTTCGGACAGATATAAGGCGTATTGTGGGCAAAATGGCCGGACTGGCCACTGATTGTAAAGTAGTTCGGGATGTTGTTGGTCTCTCTGGTCGGAACGAAGGCATCGTGCAGGAACTTCTGCACGAATTCCGCGGATTCCATGATCTCGCCAGCTGGCAAACTCCCTACTTCCCTGAACAACACCGGACTGGCCTGATGCAGAAGCCATATATACTGTCGGAAGGGCGGGGTGGGTCGAGCTTCCGGGTTCGTCGCGCCCTGTTCCCAGGCAAGCCCCGGCCACCATTGCGCCGTGCCGAAGTCGTCGAAAAGGGCTTGAACACCGGGCGTCGGGGAAGAATAAGGGGTAAACTTATGTCCCCGTTTGGGGGCTTTGGGCATCACAATGAAAGCGCCGTGCAAGCCCATTACCCGGTTCACCGGATCATTCAAATTATCGTAGTATAGATAGGTGCCTGCCGTTCTGGCTCCAAACCTTTTGACCACGGTTTGCCCGGGTGCGATGGGACCGCTGTCGAAAAGACCTGGGATGAAAAAAGCATGGGGCTGCTCAAGACTGTTGGTGATGGTGATATTGACAATGGTCCCTTCGGTAGTAAAAATATGGGGCCCGGGGACTTCAAAGGGAAGGGTGGCTTCCTTATAGACCCAGAAATAACATTGGGCCGGATTGATGGTATTATGGGTCGCCATATCCTTAATCGCATCGGTTATGGTGAAGTTAAGGCTCTGGACCGGGGCAGCGGCGAAAGCCTCGTTATCCAGGATCCACGGCATCTTTGCACCCACAACCAGGGCTGCCATTCCGCCCGCACCGAACTTAATGAACTCACGCCTATTTAACGTTAATCTATCTTTCTGGTCTTTCATATTTCCCTCCTTGAATGGAGAATGTCTTTCAATTAAAAAGTGAATCAGGGAAAAAAGAGAATGATTTCGAATGCAGGGTCGGTTTGGGTTGGACTAACAGCGGAGAACAAGGGAACTTTCGGAATCTGTTTCATCGAAGGTTGGATTGGCTTTTTTAAAGAGGTTAGCAGTTGGGTTGGGTAAGAGGATTAATTGGTGAACATCAGGACTTGTATTGTTATAGGTCAATAAGTCTTCTTGATCCAGATCCACAATCTCTATGGGCGCTGACTCAAAATTCACCCACGCCAACCCTATGGTCACTACAGAGATCGAGATAATAATGAGCGCCAGGGAAAAACCAACACCCAGGAAAGAATTTATCCTTTTGTCTCTATTTCGCATCTATTCATTAACCCATTTAATAATGTAATCTGAGTTGGTAAAGAATTCTTTTAAACACCTGATAAATATGTTCTGCAATTCACGCACCATGACAAAACTCTTTGATTCCATTGGTTTTTCTAAATCAGCTCAATCTATCTAATAGGGCAAATTGCCCTGTCAAGAAGGCGGACTGCCCGATCTGCTTCCTTCATTTTCCCATTCCCTGTGATCTTCAGAATCTTTTGAGATTATTACCAAACATATTTTCGCATAGCAATAACGTAGAATTCAATGGGGGAAACTACCCATTTTCAGGGTGGGGAGACTGTATTTACGGGGGCGCTGGAATCGTTCATTTACTCTGAATCTAACTTTTTGGGACCACGATCCCTATCTGTTTCTTCACTTCAAAGTTCCATTTCCAGATCTGATAGATCGCTGGGTAGACCAGCAACTCCAGAAGAAAAGATGTGAAAACCCCTCCGATCATGGGGGCTGCAATTCGCTTCATCACATCGGATCCAGCGCCGATGGACCACATGATCGGAACGAGTCCGAGGAACGTGGTGGCCACTGTCATGAACTTGGGTCGCAGTCGTTTGACCGCCCCATAGCGAATGGCCTCCTGCAAGTCAGAGAGATTCCGGAGACGCCCCTCCTTCTTCGCCTCTTCATATGCCAGGTCGAGGTAAAGAAGCATGAAGACCCCTGTCTCGGCGTCCACCCCCAGAAGCGCGATCAATCCAACCCAAACCCCGATGCTCATGTTGTATCCGAGCAGGTAGAGGAACCAGAAGGCGCCGATGGCAGAAAAAGGCACGGCGAGCAGAACAATGAGGGTCTTGGTGACGGACCGTGTGTTGAGATAAAGGAGAAACAGGATAAGAAACAGGGTAAGTGGAACAACCACGATTAACCGCTCTTTTACCCTCTGCATGGACTCGTGCTGGCCGCTCCACGAGATCGCATACCCTGGAGGAAGTTTCACTTTCTCCCTCAGGAGCTTCCCTGCCTCTTCGATGTAACCATTCTCGTCGCGGCCGGAGACATCGACATAAACGTAACCCGTCAGCAGGCCGTCTTCGTTCCGGATCATGGATGGGCCGCTTGATACCTTGATGGCGGCGAGTTGTGAGAGCGGGATCTGCTTCTGCCCATCCGAGGCCGAAACCAGGACGCGGCCCAGGGCCCCCAGGTCGGCGCGGAAATCCCGCATATAGCGCACATTGACCGGGTAGCGTTCCCGTCCTTCAACCGTCGTCGTCACGTTTTCTCCGCCAATGGCTCGCTGTATGACCTCCTGCGCCTCTTCAATGCTCAAGCCGTATCGGGCCAGGGTCTCCCGGTTCCACTCGAAATCGAGAAAATAGCCGCTCCCGGTGCGCTCCGCAAAGACGCCCCGGGTCCCCTCCACCGAGGAAAGAACAGACTCAATCCGGGCGCCGATCTCTTCGATGGCGTCGAGGTCGGATCCGGAGATCTTAAGTCCCACCGGGGTGCGCAAACCCGTGCTTAACATTTCAAACCTGCCCTTGATCGGCATGGTCCATGAATTGGCAAGGCCTGGGAATTTCAAAGCGTCGTCCATCCGGCTGATCAACTCTTCCTGAGAGATATGATCCGGAGTGATGCGCCGGAAGATTGCCTTGGCCCACCCGGGCGCCCATGAAGAATACCAGGTTTCCTTCATCCGCCACTCTGACTTGGGCTTAAGAATGATGACGGTTTCGATCATGGAGAGCGGGGCAGGGTCCGTCGATGTCTCCGCCCGGCCCGCCTTACCCAGGACCCGCTCTACCTCCGGAAACTGTTTGATGATCCGATCCGTGGCCTGGAGGAGCTTTTGGGCCTCGGTGATGGAGATGCCGGGCATGGTGGTAGGCATGTAGAGAATTGATCCCTCTTCCATGGGAGGCATGAATTCAGACCCGATCTTGAAATAAACGGGGACGGTGGCAACAACCAAGGTAAAAGCCGCTCCGATCACAACCCATTTCCGGCGGAGCGACCAGGTTGCCACCGGTTCATAGAGGCGGATCAGAACGCGGCTGATCGGGTGTTTGTCCTCGGAGTGAATCGTGCCCACAAAGACGGCGTTCGTTGTCCTGCACAACCAGCCTGGCCTGAAATTGAAGTTTTTCATATGTGTGAAGAGGAGTCTCAAGGCCGGATCCAGGGTGATGGCCAGGACAGCGGCTATGATCATGGAGAGGTTCTTCGTGTAGGCAAGGGGCTTGAAGAGGCGGCCCTCCTGACCTTCCAGCGTAAGAACAGGGAGAAAGGAGATTGCAATGACCAGCAAGGCAAAGAAGCTTGGCCCGGCCACCTGCTTGACGGCTTTGATGATGACGCTCTGATAGTCTTCCTGGCTCCCTGTCCGCTTCCATTGGTCAAGACTCTTGTGTGTCTGCTCGACGACCACGATGGCGGCATCGACCAGCGCTCCGATCGCAATCGCAATTCCTCCGAGGGACATGATATTTGCCGTGACCCCCATCAGGCGGAAGGGAATGAAGGAGAGGAGGACCGCGACTGGAATGGTAATGATCGGAATGATGGCGCTTGGGATATGCCAGAGAAAGACCAGAACGATGATTGAGACTGTGAGCATGATTTCAATCAGAGTGGATTTCAGGTTTTTGATGGAGCGAAGGATCAGGTCGGAGCGGTCATAGACAGGGACAACCTTGACGCCGGAGGGAAGCCCTGGCTCAATCTCTTTCAGCTTTGCCTTGACCCGATTGATCACATCCAGGGCGTTCTGCCCCTGCCTCATGATGACGATTCCGGAGACCGCCTCTCCTTCTCCGTCGAGGTCAGCAATGCCCCGGCGGAGGTCCGGACCTTTAACAACCTGACCGATATCCTTGATTCGAATGGGGGTGCCGCTTTCGCTGACAGTAAGCACGATGTCTTCGAAGTCACGGATAGATCGTGCGTAACCCCGGCCCCGGACCATGTACTCGGTCCCGCCGAATTCAATGAGCCGTCCTCCCACCTCATTATTCCCCCGGCGCACCGCCTCCACGACCCGGCTGATCGTTATCCCATAGGCCTTAAGGCGGTTGGGGTCAACGTTGACCTGGTACTGCTTTCCAAAGCCTCCGATCGGGGCAACCTCCGCCACTCCCGGCACAGCCTTAAGGTAATAACGGAGGTACCAGTCCTGGTAGGAGCGCAAATCTGCAAGACTGTGCTCTCCTGCTTGATCGACGAGCGCATACTGGAAGACCCAACCCAGCCCGGTTGCGTCCGGACCCAGTTCCGTCTTTACGCCCTCCGGAAGGCGAGGAAGCACGGCCGAAAGGTACTCGAGGGTCCGTGATCTTGCCCAGTAAATATCGGTCCCATCTTCAAAGATGATGTAGACATAGGAGTAGCCGAAGTCAGAAAAACCCCGGACTGCCTTGACAGAGGGAGCCCCCACCATGGCGGAAACGATCGGGTAGGTTACCTGGTCTTCAATAATGTCCGGGCTTCGGTCCCAACGGGAAAAAACGATGACCTGGGTGTCGCTCAAGTCCGGGATGGCATCAAGCGCCATCTTCCTGATAGACCACCAGCCAGCCAGGCAGGCTGCAACGACCAGGGCAAAAATAATGAACTTGTTTTTGACGGAAAAATCGATGACCCGGTTAATCATCCCCTCACCCTTCCCCTCTCCCCCGCGGGGAGAGGGCGGGGGTGAGGGGATGTCAGTGTCAGCATAAGTTCGTTGAGTTACCTGGGTTCATTGGGTTTATTGAGTTTATTGGGTTTATCGGGTTCGAACCCAACAAACCCAAGTAACCCAATAAACCTTATTATTCTTTTACATAATGTTTGGGATTTTTATCGAACCTTGCCTTGCACTCATCGGATGTAAAGTAGTAAGTCTTTCCGTTGTAACTGCTTTTTCTTCCGGCTTTCTCTGCTTTGCTCACGGAGACATCAACGCCACACACAGGATCTTTGCTCAGTGTTCCAACCATGCCGGCTGCTGCCAGATCCAGCCGGCTCTCGGAGTCGATCAGGAAGGTTCCGGACATGGCAATGCGCTCTCCAGGCTTAAGACCCTTTATAATCTCTACACGGTTTTCAAAGCGCCAGCCTGTCTCCACATCCCTGGGCTCAAAGAGTCCGTTTCCGAGATCAACGAAAACGGTCCTCTTAAGGCCGGAATCAATGACTGCGTCTGCCGGAACGGTGACAGCCGCAGGAAAGGTAATCATAAACTCCACATCTACAAACATATCCGGACGAAGGGTAAATCCGGGATTATCCGCCTCAAGACGCACCTTATAGGTGCGGGTAGCCGCATCAAACTGTGGCGGCACGTCGGTTACCCTGGCATTGAAGACTTTTCCCTGATGGGGTAAGGACATCTTTGCGATCGTTCCAGGCTTGATGTACTCCTCTTCGGCTTCATAGACATCCGCTACAATCCAGACGCGGGTCAAGTCCGCGATTCGGAAAAGCTCCATTCCCCTGTCGAACCTCTGCTGAGGAGAGACATTGCGGCTGAGCACAAAACCCGTAACAGGAGACCTGATCTCTATGTCTGTAACGATTTTCCTGGTTCGTGCGATTTCATTGATCTGGTAGTCTCCTACGCCCAGACTGTAGAGCTCTAATTTGGCCACCTCCAGTTGATCTCTGATGGTATAGGCGGCTCCGCCGGACATGCTTGCTCCGCCGCCTGGCGTCGTCGGTATCATCGTGGGCATGGGACTCGGCATGGTCGGTTGCTGTCCGATCTGAGATTGCGCGTCAGGGGGCTGCGGGGTCGAAGCCTGTGCTCTCGCCTTCTGTCTGCGCTCTTCAAAATCCAGTGCATAGAGGTACTGCTGCTGTCTTGTCAGGAACTGATAGTTGTACACCGTGGCCATCAACTGATCCTTCCTGACCAGACTGCCTGTGGTGCTTTCACGGACGTTCCACACCCAGCCTTCCGAGCTTGCAAGCACACGGTAGGTGCGGTTTTCATCCGCTGCCACTCTTCCTATGGTTCGCAATCTATGCTTCTGGGTTGTCCTCTCCACTGGTCCTACCTGAACGCCGATCATCTGCTGTTTTTGAGGCGCGATCCTCACGGTTCCGGGAGGAAGAAGGGAAGTGTCAGTATCGGTTCGCTCTTCGATACGAACCACGGGTGGTTTAAAACCCGGGTGATCAGTCGTCCGAAACCTGCGCTGTGTGTACAAAGCCCCTCCCACAAATGACAGGATGAGAAGAACCAGGAATAACGCCGCAATCAAATGTTTCTTCATGGCAGTAATCAACCTTCCCGCAGAGGGACAACTTCGATCATTAATATTAAAATAATAGCACAACCATTCTTAAAAGAAAACTAAGACAAATCTTTTATTTTCAAGCGGTAAGCGCTGTATTTTAAAAGTCTCTTTCTTTACCTTCTACCTTCCTGCCTCCAAAAAGAAAGAACATGATACACTAAGGAGTGAGGGCAATTCTTTACTCTTTGAGGCTTAACCTAAATATATAACGTTGGTGCAAGGAGAAATAATTTCACTTGCAACTTGCTGGAATTTATGATAAATAGGAACTTAAATTGGGGTGCTTTTTGATATGTTGACTCCTTTGCTGAGACCCATTTCAAACATTTTTAGGGTACAAAATAGGCCTGCGATGTCACGTCATCACCTGATGCTCGCCGGTATTAATCAGAAAATATTTCTTAACCAGTGGGGCGATCCGGACATTCGGATCAGCCTTGACCGGCTTCAGGGATATTTTGCGCTGGAAACGATGGTTTTAAACAGAGAATCTGGGACTGAAGATTTTAATACCGTCTGGATCTACGAAAAAAGAAACAGAATCTTCTTTTTCAAAAAAGGAAGATTAACCTCTCACTTTAGATGGAACGAATTTAAAGATAAATGGAACGCCTCTCAGGAAAACACCTATTATAAGCAAACCAATAAATCCAGTTCCTTCAGGTTGATGCCCCTCTCTTTAGTCGCTTAGAAGTTCTTTTCAACCCATCCCCCACCTAACCTCCCCCTTGAAGGGGGAAGGATATGTGGTTTATTGAAGGTAGAGATTCTCTGCCAATTTTTTTCCGCTGGCCGTCTTGAAAACTTTGGGGATCAACTCCTTAAGTTCCTCCCGATTTTTTAATATCCCCTCTTCCTCAATGTTAACCAGCCAGTCGGCCTCATAGAGAATCTGAAAGTGGAGGGTCTCTTCCTCTCTCGGGTGGTGATGATGCCCGATGATGTCGCAGATCTCTTCAATCACCTCGCTTCGCAGGCTAAGTCTTTTTAAGAGGTCTTTCGCAATGGGAGGGGCCTCCAGTTCCTGAAACTCACCTGAGGGATTTCCATGCTTTTTCTCGGTCTCGTGGATGCCGATATCGTGCAAAAAAGCGCTTCCTAAGACGACGAGGGGATTCCCCCCTTCTCTCTTGACCATCTCCTCTGCAAAACGGGCTACTTTCTGGGCATGGTGGATCCGTGTCACATCCTTGCCAAAATATCTCTTCATGGCCTGTGAGAATTTTTCCTTGAACCGGCCCTTTTCAAGCTCCTGCTTCAGCTCCTCCAATTCCGGTGGAATAACGCCAAGGCATTGGTCGCCATACTCACACCACTGGGCGCAACCGAAATCGAGCCGGGGATTGACGACCTCCTGGCCGCAACGACACTTCCTCTTCACATCGTCTTTGAAGAATTCAATGGCCCAGCCGCAATTAAGACACTGCATTTCGAAGACATCCTCCGGCTTCCAGAATCTCGAATCCTGTCCCGGGCATTTCATAATATTTTCCTCCTCAGCAATAATTTAAGAAAAATCTCCCCCTCCCCTGGCAGGCATGAGCGCTAACTTTGCTCTCCCTCCTTTTCATTCGCCCCATCCCCTCCCTCACCCTCCCCTTAAAGGGAAGGAAATCTTAGGGACAACTTTCTTAACTCCTCCCCCTTCAAGGGGGAGGCCTGCCCTGAGCGAAGTCGAAGGGTTGGGAGGGGGATGGGATGTTAATGGGAAGACACATTCAGATAGAGTTCCTCCGCCAGCCTTTTCCCTGTCGCGGTTTTAAAAACCCTGGCGATTAACTTCTCAAGTTTTTCCGGATCGTCTCTCAGCCCTTCTTCTTCGATATTGACCAGCCAGTCCGCCTCATAGAGAATCTGAAAGTGGAGGGTCTCTTCCTCTCTCGGGTGGTGATGGTGTCCGATGATGTCGCAGATCTCTTCAATGATCTCTTTTTCGATATCCAACCTGTTCAGAATCTCCCGCGCAATCGGGGGCCCCTCTTGTTCCTGATAGTGGCCTGAGACGCTCTGGCGCTTTTTTTCGGCCTCATGGATCCCGATATCATGGAGGTAAGCCGCTCCCAGGACCACCAGGGGATTCCCTCCTTCCAGCTTCAAAATCTGTTCTGCATGGCGGGCCACTTTCAGAGCGTGATTGACCCGTTTAAAATCGGTTCCGAAATATTTCTTCATCTCAACTCCGATTCTCTCCTTCACCGACTCCTGTAACTCCTTCCTCTGCTTGGCTTTTACCTCTTCAGGGACCGCTCCGACACATTGCTCGGCATAGGGGCACCATTCCGCACAGGCAAAATCGATCTTCGGATTAACAATGACATGGCCGCACCGGCATTTCCTTTTCACCTCATCCTTGAAGAATTCGACTCTTTTCCCGCACTTGGGACAATCGATATCAAAGATATCTCCGGGCTTCCAGAATTTCATATCAGTTCCAGGACATTTCATTTTTCCATCTCCTTATTTATAAATTAACACTTTTCCCCGTCCCTTTCCTTGACTTAGATCAAATCCTCCTGTCCACAACAGGCAAGGCAAGCAGGTCCAGTAATGGCAAAAGGCAGCCCATTAAGCTTCTTTCGCGTTCCTTCCCCTTAGAAATGGGATGGAACGCGGCATTCTTTTATACTTCAATAATTTCAAAGAGTTATAACTTACTCCCTCGGGCACAAAACTTCAGTTCAAAATCAAGCTGCCCGTGGGGTTTTTTCCACTTGCAAAATGGGTTATCATATGTTAACAAAAAAACTATTTGACTAATTTCATATAGAGGAGGAGGAATGGAAAAGAAACGGAGGGTTCAATGTCAAATGTAACGATGAAGGAACTTCTGGAGGCTGGGGTTCATTTCGGCCATGAAACAAAGCGTTGGGACCCCAAAATGAAACCCTATATCTTCGGGGCAAGGAATGGAATTTACATCATCGATCTCCAGAAGACAGTCCAGCTCTTTAAAGAAGCCTACCAGTTTGTTCGGGAGGTGGCTTCCAAAGGCGAATATATCCTTTTCGTCGGAACGAAAAAACAAGCGCAGGAGACGATTTTGGAACAAGCCAACCGGTGCGGGATGTTCTATGTCAACCATCGCTGGCTGGGGGGGATGATGACCAACTTTCAGACGATCAAGCGGTCCATTGACCGGCTCAATAAACTTGAGGCGATGAAGAACGAGGAGATCTATAGTCTCCTCCCCAAAAAAGAGGTTCTGGAACTTGAAAGAGAGAGGACAAAGCTGGAAAGATCCCTGGGGGGAATCAAGAATATGAATCGTCTTCCTGGGGCCATTTTCGTCGTGGATCCCAAGAAAGAGAAGATTGCCATCCATGAAGCAAGAAAGATCGGCATCCCATCGATTGGTATTGTTGATACCAACTGCGATCCTGACGAAGTGGATTATGTGGTGCCGGGCAATGATGATGCCATTCGCGCCATCCAGCTTTTCGCCTCTAAGATTGCGGATGCTGTCATAGAGGGAAAACAGCTTTATGAGAAAAAGCTCCAGATGGAACGGGCCAAAGAGGAAAAAGAAGCTATCCAGGCGCCCCAACCTCCAGGAGAGATCGATGTGGAAGAAGGCGTTGAAGGTGAGGAGGAATAGATTCTGATGGAAATTTCGATTGAACTCGTGAAAGATTTAAGACAGAGGACAGGGGCCGGGATTGTTGATTGCAAAGCCGCGCTTCAGGAAGCCGGAGGAAATATTGAAGTCGCCATTGATCATTTGAGAAAGAAGGGGTTGGCGACCGCCGCAAAGAAGGCAGGACGAATTGCCACGGACGGCCTTGTTGCTTCCTATATCCATGCAGGCGGAAAGATGGGGGTTCTGGTTGAAATCAACTGTGAAACCGACTTTGTTGCCAAGACCGAGGACTTTCAGGGCTTCGTAAAAAATATGGCCATGCATATTGCCGCTGCCAATCCCCAATTCATCAGAAGAGAGGATGTCCCCCCGGAGGTCCTGGAAAAGGAGCGGGAGATTTACCGGACCCAGGCGCTCGATTCGGGAAAACCGGCAAAGGTGATCGATAAGATCGTCGAAGGGAAACTGGAGAGGTTCTATGCCGAGGCCTGTCTTCTGGAGCAGACCTATATCAAGGATTCCGATCTCACGATCAAAGAGGTTCTCGATGGGATGATCGGAAAACTTGGAGAGAACATCGCCATTCGCCGTTTTGCCCGATTTCAATTAGGGGAAGGATTGTCCTCACGGTCATAGGTCATTTCAGCCATTCATGAAAAGAATTCCTTATCAAAGGATTCTCCTGAAGATCAGCGGGGAGGTTTTAACCGGTGAGGGAGGGTTTGGAATTGATCCCTCGGTGATCCTCCAGATCGCCGGGGAGATCAAGGAGGTCAAAGCCCTCGGGGTCGAGATCGCCATCGTCATCGGAGGTGGAAATATTTTCAGGGGAGTGGCCGCCAGTTCCAAGGGGATGGACCGGGTTTCCGCAGATCATATGGGAATGCTGGCCACCATCCTGAACGGCATTGCCCTTCAGGATGCACTCGAGAAGATCGGCGTTCATACCCGGCTCCAGACAGCCATTGAGATGCGGGAATTGGCCGAGCCTTTTATCCGCCGAAAGGCCATACGCCATCTGGAAAAAGGCAGAGTGGTCATCTTTGCAGGAGGAACGGGCAATCCCTATTTCACCACCGACACGACCGCCTCGCTCCGGGCGATGGAGATCGGAGCCGGAGTGATTTTGAAAGCTACCAAAGTGGATGGGGTTTATGACGTCGATCCAATGTTGAATAGACGGGCCCGGAAATATGATGAACTCACCTATCTCGATGTCTTGAAAAAACAGTTGAAAGTGATGGATGCAACAGCCATCTCCCTCTGCATGGACCATCAGATTCCCATCATCGTCTTCAATCTGAAGAAAAAGGGGAATATTAAACGGGTCGTTCTGGGAGAGAAGGTGGGGACGAAGGTGAGAGGATGAGCCATGGATGAGAAAATATATGCCGATGTGACCGCAAAGATGGAAAAGTCCCTCGCGACTCTCAAAACGGACCTCAATAAGGTGAGAACAGGGAGGGCTTCTCTCGCCCTTCTGGATGATATCCGGATCGATTATTACGGCACCTCCACCCCGCTCAACCAGATGGCCACGCTTGCCGTCCCCGAACCCAGGCTCATCACCATCCAGCCATGGGATCCCGCCACGATCGGAGAGATCGAGAAGGCAATCCTGAAATCGGAGCTCGGGTTGACGCCCATGAACGATGGGAAGGTCATCCGGATCAATATTCCCCGGCTGACGGAGGAACGCCGGAAGGACCTGGTCAAGGTGGTTAAAAAGATGGGGGAAGCAACAAAGGTGGCCCTCCGCAACATCCGGAGGGAGGCAAACGAACAGCTGAAGGGGATGGAAAAGAATAAGAAGATCTCCCAGGACCAGCTTCACCAATGGATGGAAAAGGTCCAGACGTCTACCGATAAATATATTGAAAAAGTGGATACGACTCTTTCCGCCAAGGAAAAAGAGATCCTTGAAATTTAAGCAAAAATATTTGAAATTTCCTAAATAATTCCCTCCCCCTTCAAGGGGGAGGTTGGGAGGGGGATGGGGTTCTATTTCCTTACGAACCTCATTGTCCCATCCCCACCCTAACCCTCCCCTTGAAGGGGAGGGGAGATTTTTTGAGACATTTCAAAGAAAGTTAGAGATAAATTCTCAGATTTTATGATGTAAGCGCCTAAAGTTCGATTGAGGTTAAAAAGGATTCGGATTTAGACTTTTGCAATCCGAATTCCGCAATCCGAAATAAAAAAAAGGAGGTGAGAAAAGTGGCCTATTTGATCACCGATGAATGCGTGGCATGCGGTACGTGCGCAGAGGAATGTCCGGCTGATGCCATTGAAGAGGGTGAACCTTACACGATCAATGACGAAAAATGCACCGAGTGTGGAAGCTGTGTGGAAGTATGTCCTGTCGAGGCGATTACCGAGAAATAGGATGGAGAGGGGGAGACGCTATTCCCCTTTCCTCCTCCTCTTTTAATCAACATCTTTTTTCAGTCCCTCTTCAAATGATTCTCTTTTTACCCATCGATTGAAAATACGCAATTGATATGGTAACTTTAATAGACTTCCCGGCCTGTAAGGCTGCGGATGAATCACGCATCACTTAGAGGCAATTGCCCCGATCAACCATGGAAGAAATCGATAAGGAAAAACTTCCCCGCCATATTGCCGTCATCATGGATGGAAATGGCCGCTGGGCCAAAAAGAAAAATCGGAACCGGATCAGCGGACATATCAAGGGAGTCGATGCCGTCAGGGAAGTGGTCACCTCCTGCCGCGAGCTGGGAATCGGGGTCTTGACGCTCTATGCTTTCTCCATGGAGAACTGGCAAAGACCGAAGGAGGAGGTGGCGGCGTTGATGGGGCTCTTGAAGGAATATCTGGTCAAAGAGTGCGGGGAGATGGTCAAGAATCATATTCGACTCTGTGCCATCGGCAGGTTGGAAGATCTTCCTGCCGATGTCCGGGCGACCCTTGAGGAGACGATCAAAAAGACGGAAAAATGCGACGGGATGATCCTCAATCTGGCATTGAGTTATGGGGGCCGCTCGGAAATCCTCCATGCCGTCCGGGAAATCATTTCCGATTTGAGAAAAGGCAAGATCAGAGAGGAGGAGATCGACCTGTCGTCCTTTCCGCAGTATCTCTGGACAAAGGGACTCCCCGATCCTGACCTGCTCATCCGGACGAGCGGCGAGTCACGAATCTCCAACTTCCTCCTCTATCAGATCGCTTATACCGAACTCTATCTGACGGAAACCCTCTGGCCCGATTTCAACCGGGAAGAACTCCTGAAAGCAATCGCCGATTATCAATCGAGAGAGAGAAGGTTCGGCCTGACCAGCGAACAGATCAATGGACTTTGAGAATCATTGCGGAATGTGGATTGCGGAATGCGGAATTAAAATCCGAAATCCGAAATTCGAAATCCGAAATTAAAAAACCGATGGGTAAAATCGAAAAAAAGAAGGTTTGGACAGCGCTCCTCATTATCCCGCCCTTCCTCCTTCTGATCGCCCTGGGACCTTCCATCCTTTTTACCCTGATGGTTCTCATCACCATCCTTCTGGGTCTCCTCGAATTTAATAAACTCGCGCATCCTCGATCCGGAAAAATCGAGCGTCTCGCCGGGATTGGACTGGGATTGATTCTCTCCATCCTTTTTTCCCATGGAGAGGCATGGAGCCTCTCCCCCTTTCTCGTGGTCACGCTCCTTGCTCTCTGTATCCTCCATATGGCCATCTCTCAGGATCTCTCATCCATCATTTCCAATTTAGGGACGACCTTCTTCGGAATTTTCTATGTCGGGTTTCTTCTCTCCCATATCATTCTCATCCGGAACCAGACCGATGGAAGGATATGGGTTCTCTTCCTGATCATTACGGTCTGGGCCGGAGACATCATCGCCCTCTTCAGTGGCACGCTCTTCGGCAAACATAAACTCTACCCGAAGATCAGCCCGAATAAGACCTATGAGGGGCTTCTGGGAGCGATCGCCGGATCGGTCATCATCGGGCTGCTCTTCGCTTCCCTGTTCCTCCCTTCTTTCAACAAAGGGAGCTGTCTTCTCGTGACCATCGGAATGGGAATCCTGGGCCAATTGGGAGACTTCACCGAATCGATGCTGAAACGAAGCGCGCAGGTAAAAGATTCGGGGTCTCTCTTTCCGGGGCATGGAGGGGTGCTGGACCGGATCGATAGCTTCCTCTTCTCCACCCCATTTCTCTACTACCTTCTCCCCCATTTCTTGAAGGAGAGCCCATGAAGCGACTGGCCATCCTGGGTTCCACAGGCTCGATCGGGGTGAATACCCTTGACATCGTCCGCCAATTCCCGGAGCGCTTTGAAGTCATCGGCCTCTCGGCGGGTCTCAACACCGGCCTCCTGAAAGAGCAGGTCCGCCGGTTTCAGCCCAAAGTCGTCTCTGTCCTGAATCGGGAGGCGGCCGGAGAACTTCAAAAGAGCCTCTCCGGAATAGAGGTTGAAGTGCTCCACGGAGTGGAAGGGCTCATCCGGGTGGCCACCCATCCGCAGGTGACTCAGGTCGTCTCTGCCATTGTCGGCGCCGTGGGGCTCATCCCCACCCTTTCCGCCATTAAAACCGGAAAATCGATCGCCCTGGCCAATAAAGAGTCTCTGGTGATGGCGGGTAAAATCGTCATGGAAGAGGTAAAGAAGAATGGGGTTCAGATCCTGCCCGTGGATAGCGAGCACAGCGCCATCTTCCAGGCTATTCTCGGCCACAGGAAGGAGGACATCCACCGTCTCATTCTCACGGCTTCAGGAGGACCTTTCCTCAACCATCCGCTCTCCAAGCTCCATGAGGTCACTGTCAAAGACGCCCTTAATCACCCCCACTGGGAGATGGGGAAGAAGATTACCATCGATTCGGCCTCACTCATGAATAAAGGATTGGAGGTCATCGAAGCCCACTGGCTTTTTGACATTGCGGTGGAGAAGATCATCGTCCGGATCCATCCACAGAGTGTTGTCCATTCCATGGTTGAATATATCGACGGCTCGATCATCGGCCAGATGGGAATCGCCGACATGAGGATTCCGATCTCCTATGCCCTCTCTTTTCCGGAACGATTGAACCTTAAACTGCCTTCCCTTAACTTTGCTCAGGCGGGACCGCTCACTTTCTCCCCTCCGGACCCGGGAAAATTCCCCTGCCTCCGGTTGGCCTACCAATCGATTGAAATCGGGGAGACCATGCCCGCCATCCTCAATGCGGCCAACGAGGTAGCGGTGAACGGTTTTCTTGAAGGGCGGATCAAATTCACCGATATTCCTCTCCTCATCCAAAAGGTGATGGAAGAACATGAGCTGAAAACAGCCCGCACAATCGAAGATATTTTAAGGGCCGATCAGTGGGCCAGAGAAAAAACAAAGACTATCATAGAAGGGAGAAAAGTGTGCTGACCACAATCATCGCAACCATTGTCGTTCTGGGAATTCTCATTTTCATTCATGAATTGGGTCACTTTCTTCTGGCAAAAAAATTAGGCGTCGGCATCCGCACTTTTTCCTTGGGGTTCGGGCCAAAACTGATCGGAAAAAAGATTGGAGAAACTGAATATAAAATCTGTGCCATCCCTTTTGGGGGATATGTTAAACCAATCGGAGAGGACCCGGGGGAAGAGGTAAACGAAGAGGAACGGGCTCGCTCCTTGTCGGTGCAACCCATATGGAAACGTGTTCTAATCATTGGCGCGGGTTCTTTTTTCAACCTCTTTCTTGCGGTAGCCCTCTTTTCTACTGTCAATCTGTTTGCCGGTATCCCTTCGACACCTGTCGTGCCTCCAAGAGTAGGTGAAGTCACCGCTGATTTCCCTGCGGAGAAAGCAGGTTTGAGGAAAGGGGATCTCATTCTTGCAGTTAATGGGAGAGAAATCTCAAGATGGGAGGAATTACACGAAATCATAAGTAATAGCAAAGGGAAAGAGCTCTCCCTTAAGGTGGACCGGGAGGGTGAAATTCTTGAGATTAAGGTTATTCCAAAACCGTTCGTTGATAAAACTATTTTTGGAGAAGAAGTCCAGACTTTCAGAATTGGTATCACTCATCCTCCTGTTAAGGTAGAGCGGCAAAAGGTCGGGCCAATCGGAGCCTTAGGCTATGGGTTTGTTCAAACCTGGCAAACGATTCGGTTAACTATAGTTGGAATCGTGAAACTTATTCAAAGAGTAATTCCCGCCGACCAAATCGGCAGTCCCATCATGATTGCAAAAATGGCGGGAGAACAGGCCAGGAGAGGAATTTTAGAGTTAACCCTTTTTACGGCTCTGATTAGTATCAACCTGGGTATTCTGAACCTTTTCCCCATTCCTATCTTAGATGGAGGTCACCTGCTTTTTTTAGGGTTAGAGGCGATTCTGAGAAGGCCTATCAGTATCAAGAAGATGGAAATAGCCCAAAAAATCGGCTTGGTTCTACTTATCCTCTTGATGCTCTTTGCCATTAGGAATGACCTGATCCGGTATTTTTTCCCAGGAGGATTCAAATTCTGATATGAAAATCCTCGGAATCGATACCTCAACCCGCTGTGGCAGCGTCGGGCTGATCGATGCGGGAGAGGTCATCTCGGAATACCTTCTCAACATTCCGGTCACCCACTCCGAAAGACTGCTGGGAGCCATTGAACATCTCCTCAAGGAATCACGCTGTCCGATGGAAGAACTCGATGGATGGGCCATCTCCCTCGGTCCGGGTTCTTTTACAGGATTACGAATCGGCGTAAGCACGGTCAAAGGTCTGGCTTATGCAACCCGCAAGCCTGCGGCAGGAGTAGCCTCACTCGACGTTCTTGCCTCTCAGATTTCGCCAACTCCCTATCTCATCTGTCCCGTCCTCGATGCGCGCAAGGGGGAGGTCTATGCCGCCTTCTATCGTTATGAGGAAACCAACCTTCTTAAAAGACGATCCGGTTATCAGGCCATGAGCCCCCAGGACCTCGTCAAAAAAATAGGGGAAAAGACGGTCTTCGTCGGTGATGGAGTGAAGACCTATGGAGACTTCCTTTTGAAATCCCTCCCCTCATTTGCCCTCTTTCCCAATCCTTTTCTCCATCTCCCTCACGGGTCGGCCGTTGCGAGATTGGGAGGTGAACTTCTTCGTAAGGGAGAATCTTTAGATGTGGAGACATTTGCTCCCATCTATGTCCGGCCTTCCGAGGCGGAGATCAAATGGCAGGAAAAGCGCCCCATTTGACAAACAACTGCTGTTTATATTAATTTTGGGTAATAAACCAGTTGAAATTTCAATTTGTTGCAAGGGGGGAACCAGAGTGACCAGAGAAGAAGAATTGATCGAAAGATTGATGAAGGAAGATGAAGATTTCATAAAAATCAAAAAGGCCCATATCGAATTTGCAAGGCAACTGGATGAGCTGGAGAAGAAGCCCTTTCTTACTCCTCACGATGAGATGGAGATAAAGATCATCAAAAAGAAAAAACTGGTTCATAAAGACGAGATGGAAAAAATCTTGAGGAAATACAGATAAAACAAATGGAATGATGGAACATTGGAATATTGGAATGTTGGGTTTCGAAAAAAGATTGAATAAGTTTTTCTTTGCCTTTTTAGACCCATTATTCCAGCATTCCATTATTCCACTATTCCCTCTTTTCTGATTATGAAGAAGACGGGTTCCCAGATTATCGTTGAATGTCTGAAGAAGGAAGGGGTGGAGACCCTCTTCAACTATCCAGGAGGGGCGATCCTTCCTCTCTTCGACGAACTGGTCAGCACTCCGTTCCGCCAGATTCTTGTCCGCCACGAGCAGGCGGCTGTCCATGCGGCAGACGGATATGCACGCGCTTCGGGGAAAGTGGGCGTGGTGGTGGTCACTTCCGGACCGGGCGCCACCAATACAGTGACAGGCATTGCCACGGCCTACATGGACTCGATTCCCATCGTCATCCTAACCGGTCAAATCCCCACCCACCTCATCGGAAACGATGCCTTTCAGGAGGCCGACATCGTGGGAATCACCCGGCCCTGCACCAAGCATAACTACCTCGTCAAAGAGATTAAGGATTTAAGCCGGATCATGAAAGAAGCGTTTTATATCGCCCGGACTGGAAGGCCGGGACCGGTTCTCATCGATCTTCCCAAAGATATTCTCGTGGACTCGGCAGAATATAAATATCCTGAAAAGGTAACCATTCGTGGATACCGGCCAACTCTGGAAGGTCACCCCGGCCAGATTCAGAGGGCAACCCATCTGATCCTGAAGTCGAAGAGGCCGCTCTTCTATGTCGGTGGCGGAATCATCTCCTCCAACGCCTCGAAGGAGCTCTTCCACCTGGCGGAAAAGCTGGGAATCCCTGTCACCATGACGCTCATGGGACTGGGAGGCTTTCCTGGGGATCATCCCCTCTCCCTCGGAATGCTGGGAATGCATGGAACGTACTGCGCCAATATGGGGGTGATGGAGTCCGATCTTCTCATCGCCGTCGGAGCCCGATTCGACGACCGGGTGACCGGAAAGCTCGAATCCTTCGCCCCCCAGGCCAAAGTCATTCATATCGACATCGACCCCACCTCCATCAGTAAAAATGTGAAGGTCGATCTCCCCATCGTGGGTGATTGTAAACACATCCTTTCGAAAATAAGCTCCCTTCTCGAAAAAGAGGAGACCCTCTCTTTCAAGGAAGGAGTTCATAAATGGCATCGCCAGATCGAGAACTGGAAGGCCATCTATGATATGAATTACCAGCAGGAGCAGATCATCAAGCCCCAGTATGTCATCGAGAAGATCGACGAGTTGACCGGAGGTGAAGCTATTCTCACCACCGAGGTGGGACAGAACCAGATGTGGGCCGCCCAGTATTACAAATATCGCAGGCCGAGAACTTTTCTCACCTCCGGCGGACTGGGAACAATGGGCTATGGCTTCCCCGCTGCCCTCGGAGCCCAGGTCGCCTTTCCGAACAGGCTGGTCATTGGCATCTCAGGAGATGGCAGTTTTCAGATGAACTCTCAGGAACTGGCCACGGCTGTCCAGTATCGACTGCCGATCAAAGTGGCCATTCTGAACAATGGTTACCTTGGTATGGTCAGGCAGTGGCAGGAGTTCTTCTATGGAAAACGCTACGCCTCCTCTTCTCTCGAAGGGGTCTCTCCTGACTTCGTGAAACTGGCAGAGGCTTATGGCGCCGTGGGCTTGAGGGCGACCAAACCCGAAGAGGTCGTTCCTGTTCTGAAGAAGGCTTTTTCGATTCCTGAACCGGTGGTGATCGATTTCGTGATCGATCCCGAGGAAAATGTCTATCCCATGGTTCCGGCGGGAGAGCCGCTCAACCAGATGAGGTTGGTATAAAAAGGAAAGATGGAATGATGGAACAATGGAATAATGGAATAATGGAAAGAAGAAAAAACATTGGAAAAATGGTGAGATGTAAGAGAAAACATTTCTTTACAGTTTAAAACCCAATATTCCAAAATTCCATTATTCCACTATTCCAGCCTTTGAGGCTTAAATGCGTCACGTCATTACCCTTTTAGTTGAAAATGAATTCGGGGTTCTGGCCCGGATTGCAAGCCTCTTCAGCGGCAGGGGGTTTAACATCGAATGCCTCTCTGTGGCTCAAACCCTCGATCCCACCGTCTCCACCATGACCATTGTCACCCACGGGGACGATCAGATCATCGAACAGGTGCTCAAACAGCTGAACAAATTGATTCCCGTCATCAAAGTCGTCGATCTCATTGACAAGGACTTCGTGGAAAGGGAAATGGTTCTGGTCAAGGTCTCAGCCACCGAAAAGACCCGCGAGGAGATTCTCCGGATTGCGGACATTTTCAGGGGGAAGGTCATCGATGTGGGATCCAAAACCTATACCATCGAAGCGACAGGGGATGAGAAAAAGATCGATGCCCTTCTTGCTCTTCTGAAGCCTCTGGGCATAAAGGAACTGGTGAGGACCGGTCGAGTGGCGATTTCAAGAGGAAGCAAAGCCATGACCGAACTTTCTTAAAGAGATTTAAAAAATTATAACAGTATAGCTCTTTGAAAAAAATTATCTAATCCCCCTTCATCCCCCTTTGTCAAAAGGGGGAAATGTTTCTCCTCCCTTTGGCAAAGGGAGGTGGCCTGCCTGCGCGAAGCCGCTTCGGCGAAGGCAGGGGAGGGATTTTATGATGTCTTTTCAAACCGCTAAAGTGTTATAAAAAATTAATTTCCCGGCGATCAAAATAAGGAGCGCAAAATGAAAATCTATTATGATAAGGATGCGGATCTCAAAGACCTGCAAGGGAAGAAGATCGCCATCATCGGCTATGGGAGCCAGGGTCATGCCCAGGCCCAGAACCTGCGAGACAGCGGTCTTGACGTTATCGTCTCTCAACGAAAAGGAGGCGAAAATTATGACCTCGCCCTCCGGCACGGCTTCAAGCCGGTTACGGCAGATGAAGCCGCCCGTCAGGCCGATCTCATCCAGATCCTCACTCAGGACCACATCCAGGCCAAACTCTATGAGGGGGATGTGAAACCCCATCTCCGGAAGGGAAAGACCCTCTTGTTCTCCCACGGTTTCAACATTCACTATGGCCAAATCGTCCCACCGAAAGAGATCGATGTGGTGATGATCGCCCCGAAAGGCCCGGGCCATCTGGTGCGAAGAGAATATGAGAGGGGAGCGGGAGTCCCATCCCTTCTCGCCATCCATCAGGATTTTACAAAGAAGGCCAAAAAGACCGCCCTCGCCTATGCCAAGGGCCTGGGCGCCACCCGCGCCGGCGTGATTGAGACAACTTTCAAAGAAGAGACGGAGACCGACCTTTTTGGAGAACAGTCCGTGCTCTGCGGAGGGGTGAGCGAACTGATCAAGGCAGGATTCGATACCCTGGTGGAAGCGGGCTATCACCCTGAGATCGCCTACTTCGAATGCCTCCATGAACTGAAGCTGATTGTTGACCTGATGTATGAAGGCGGCCTCTCCTACATGCGTTATTCTGTCTCCGATACGGCCGAATATGGAGATCTGACCCGGGGAAAACGAATCATCACGCAGGAGACGCGGAGGGAAATGAAACGCATCCTCGAAGAGGTCCAGAACGGGAATTTTGCCAGAGAATGGATCCTGGAGAATCAGGTGGGCCGGCCGGTCTTCACCGCCCTGAGAAAGAAGGAAGCAGAGCATCCCATCGAGACTGTGGGAAAGAAACTGCGTTCCATGATGGGCTGGCTCAAAGAGAAGAAGCGCTGATGCCTCAGAATAAGTGGCCTATTGCGAGAGAAGGCTTCCCCTTCCTGGTCCCGTCAGCCATCCTCACCCTCTTCTTTGCAGGAATGGGATGGGCGGTTTTAACGATCCCGGGAATCCTTCTCACCCTCTTCATCGCCTATTTTTTCAGGAATCCGGATAGAAAGATTCCATCCCTCCCGAATATCATCCTCTCTCCGGCAGATGGCAGAATCGTCCATGTGGGAGAATGCGAAGAGGACCGTTTCTTAAAGCAGAGGGCCTTAAAAGTGTCCATTTTCATGTCTCCCTTCGATGTCCACCTCAATCGCGCCCCTGCCTCCGGAAAAGTCCTTGAGACGAGTTACCATCCAGGCCGGTTCCTGGTGGCAAGCCGCGACAAGGCATCCCTCCTCAATGAACAGAATGCCTTGGTTATTGAGACAGAGGACCGGTCCAAAATCCTGCTTATTCAGATTGCTGGTCTTGTGGCAAGGAGGATCGTCTGTTATGCGAAAACGGGCGACCTCTTGAAGAGAGGGGAAATTTTTGGTATGATAAGGGTTGGATCAAGGGTTGACCTCTATCTTCCCACGGATGTCCGCCCCATCGTGAGGGTGGGACAGCATATCAAGGGAGGGGAGTCGATCATCGGGTATCGCCATGAGAAAGAGAAGAACACGAATTAAGATGCGAAAAGGGGTTTACATCCTCCCCAATCTTTTCACCACAGGAAACCTTTTCTGCGGCTTCTGGGCCATCATCTCCGTCTTTCAGGAGAAATTCTACTATGCGGCCGTGGCCATCTTGCTGGCCTCGGTCTTCGATATCCTCGATGGGAAGGTAGCCCGCCTCTCCGGAGCCACCTCCAAATTCGGGGTTCAGTACGATTCTCTGGCTGATCTGATCTCCTTCGGAGTGGCCCCTGCCCTCCTGGCCTTTAGCTGGGCGCTGAGGCCTTACGGACGGTTCGGCTGGCTCGCCGCCTTCCTCTTTGTCGTCTGCGGAGCCTTAAGATTGGCCCGGTTCAATGTGATGTCCGCCTCCGGAGAGACAAAATACTTTAAAGGCCTTCCCATTCCCGCAGCGGCTTCGATGATCGCCCTGACGATCCTTCTCTACCTCCGTCTGATCGAGACAGGATGGGTCAAAGATATCGTCATTCTGGTGATGATCTATGTCCTCGCATTTCTCATGGTATCAAGCATTCGTTATTTCAGTTTTAAAGAATTTGACCTCGCCAGAAGGAAACCCTTTAGCCTCTTCATCTTCATTGTTCTCTCAATGATTGTCATCGTCATGGAACCCACACTCGTCCTCTTCACCTTCATCTTTCTATATGTCCTCTCGGGTCCGGTCAACATGGTGAGGGGTTGGCACAAGAAGAGGGTGTTGAGAAAACTGGAGACGCCCCTCGAAGACGATGTGACCGTGCGGGGATAAAAATATTCCTCTTGCCATCCCCGAAATTTTCTTTTAAACTAAACCCAAATCATTCCCCGATAGCTCAACCGGCAGAGCGGGTGGCTGTTAACCACTAGGTCGTAGGTTCGAATCCTACTCGGGGAGCCAGAAATTTAAAAGGGGGCCTTTGAGGTCCCCTTTTAAATTCTTCTTCCCTGTCCAGACGAAAACCTTCTCGATGAGGCAGTTCCATGTGGTACGTATATATCTGCGATCGAGCTGGTCAGCTATATACTGGGATCACCTCAAATTTAGAACATCGAATGAAGCAGCACAGAGCAAAATTGCTGTATTCAGAGACATATAGTGACCCCTGATGTCAATAGTGGACACGAAAGACTCTCTCATGCTGCAACCTGTCTCATAA
>MGQQ01000145.1 GCA_001798855.1 Deltaproteobacteria bacterium RBG_16_49_23
GCTCAATCATTTCGCCAAGAAATTTCGCAATGACATCGATAAGCGTCCTTTCTTCCATGTAGAAAGGTCCTTCATCTTTTGCTGGTTTCTCCTTGAGATAACTCACTGCCAAAATACCTTTGGGCTCGCCGTTAACTAAGATTTCGGAGGTCTGCCTCCATGGCGTCTCTTTGAAATTGTTGGTTTTATATTCCTTACCTTCAAGAATAATTTGCACACAAGTATCCTCCGGATACTGCCAACCATTCGGGATGAGTTTTACAATATCATGGATTTTTTCTTCAACTGAAGCATATTTTTTATTACCCAGGAGACCAATAACAGAATAGAGACAGCCTATTTCTTTAACTCGCTCAGCAAGAAGGGGTTCTTGTTTTTGCAGAATTTCTATCGCGTGCTTCCGCTTTTCTATTTCTTGTCTTAGTTCCTCCTTCACGAAGTTGAGTTCCGCATTAAGTTTCTTTATTCGCTGTTCCGCCGCGTCGGCAATTTTTCGTATTGCTTCCTCTATCTTTTTGCGTTCGATTTTATCTTGAACCTGAACTGAATCATCATTCAAGAATGGTTTAGTTTTCTCCTCAAAGAGAATTTGCTGTTTTGTTTTACCCTTCTTTTTCATAGCATTCTCTGAAAAATTCTACAAAATCAAGGAAGGGAATGCAAGGGGTTTTGGAATAGAGGCAGAGTGAAACTCGTGGGTGTGCTCGATAGTCCTAACAAATATTTCTCTGCAGCGACAGTGATGATTCTCCAAAGTATTCTCCACAACAGAAATCCCTCTCGTGAATCTGCTCGATCTTAATCAGAGTCGGGAATACAGAATAAGAGATGTCGAATAATTTCTAAATATCTAATGAAATCATGATAATAAGTTTTTCGTAATACTGCAGGCGTCCGGTTGGGGGCGCCAATTCATATGACCAAGGGGTTAGCCATTTGGTTAATCCCTTGATTTTTTTCCGGTGCCCAAACTTGATGGTTCCGTAAAAAGTCTGAAAATCCCATTATCAGTCATTCCTGCGCAAGTCCCGCTCTTAGCCGGATATTTTGATGTAGTTAGAATTCTCTGGATTCCCGTTTTCACGCCTGCGCGCTGAAGCGCTCTGGCGCGCAAGCACGGGAATGACAACTTTTTACGATTCCATCAAACTTTGTCCATATCAAATTTCCATGACCAATGATTTTGGAGCGTTTTTGAAAGGCTTTACTCCCCTCCCTTTTTGTGTTATGAAGGCTTGAAAGAATTTGAAAGAATTGCGGATTTTTATTTAAAGCTTCCCTTATGGATGTATCTCTTCTAAAAAGAAAGAAATGGGCCATTCCTCTCTTATTATTGATTATTGTTTTTCTTCTCATTTACCAGTTTAACTCCCAGATATGGATCAAGGTTATTGAATTATACGAAATCCTTCACCACGGCCCCCAATTGAAGAGCCTGATCTCCTCCTTTGGTCCCTATTCTCCTCTGGCTTATATTCTCCTCCAGGTCCTGCAGGTTGTCATCGCCCCCATCCCGGGAGGAGCCATTGAATTTATCGGAGGCTATCTCTTCGGAGCGAAGGCAGGGTTTTTCTATTCCATGATCGGGCTCATCATGGGTTCCCTGCTTGCTTTCGGCCTGGCAAGAATTTTTGAAAGAGTGGCTGTTGAGAAATTTGTTCACATACGGACGAGGAAAAAATTTGATTACCTCATCGGACATGAAGGTGTGATCCTCAGTTTTGTGCTCTTTCTCATTCCGGGTTTTCCCAAGGATGCCCTGTGCTACATCCTGGGTTTGACCCCCATGCATCTTGGGATCTTTCTTGTCATTTCTACCATCGGGAGGATTCCCGGAACTTTGATCGCTTGCCTTCAGGGCGGGAAAGCCTTCGATCATCAATATAAGACTTTGTTGATCCTGTTCGGAATATCCGCGCTGATCATCATGGTTTTTTATGTCTACCACGATGAAATCCATCATTTGATCAAGAGGTTCAGGAAAGTGAAATGATCGACTTCTCGAAGGGCTTCGAAAGGTGAACCGGATCGATGGCAAAAGAGACTAAAGGAGGGAAATGGACGTCCGATCTCGTCCTGGACCTCTACTCCAGCCTGTTGTCGGAGGTGTGGGAGGTGGTATCGGCTCTGATCGGAGAGGCCATTTTAGAACTTCTTTTCAACCTGTCGATCAAAAAGATAGGAGAAAAGTATCCTTTTTTGAATTCTCTGAAGGTGTCCGAAGAGGGGATCTCGCTGGAGAAGATGAGGGAGGATTACCGGAGCATGCCTCCGGTCGAAATTCACCGCGGTTTTCAGAGCCTGTTCAATCATCTTCTCAATCTTTTCTCGGCTCTCACAGAAGGGGTGATCAGCCGGGAGGTTTTTCCAAAGGTCTTCCCCAAGGTGAGGGAGGCGGAGCGTCTTGTTTCTCAGAAATAGGAGAAGCAGTGAGACTCATTTTTAAGAATCTGAATATCCTCCGGTCGATTATCAATACGATCAATACGAGCTTCGAGATCAAGGAGATCGTCGAATCGGCAGGAAACAATCTTCCCAACCTCTTTGAATTCTCAGCCTTCGGTGTTCTCTGGAAGGCGGAATCGACCCTCTACCTCTACCAGGAGGAGTCCTGTCCTTCCTCTTTCACACAGGAGGTGGCCAGGAATATGGTGAGAGTCTTCTCGATCTTGGGAGAAGAGCCGAATGATCTCGACCGTGTGACCCTTCAGGTCGAGAAGAGAAAATTACGGCCCTCTCATATGATGATGGATCCGAAGGCGACACTGAAATCGTATCTCACCCTTCCCCTCGCCGTGGAGGAGGAGATCATCGGCTGTGTCTCACTCAATAGCGATCAACCCAATGCCTTCGATGCGCAAGACCTCCAGTTTTTTTCCGTCATCGGATATCAGATGGCAGCCACGCTAAAGCATTTTCAGAGATTTAGTTCCGTTAAGACGATGGCCATCTATGACACTCTCACCACCCTTTATAACCGGGGATATCTGGAGGAAAGGCTGATCATCGAGGCACAGAAGTCATTTTACGGGGGGATTGCCCTTTCCCTGGTCATGGTGGACATCGACCATTTTAAGAAGGTGAATGATACCTTCGGGCATACCGAAGGGGACAAGGTCCTGAAGGAGATCGCCTCCCTGTTAAAAACCTCGGTCCGGAAGAAGGACACGGTTGCCCGTTACGGAGGGGAGGAGTTCATCCTCATTCTGCCGGAGGCAGGATTGGATGAAGCCTCCATGATCGCAGAGCGTATCCGGCGATTGGTGGAGAGCACCCTCTTCGAAGTGGGACAGGCCCGTATGAACCTGACGGTGAGTTTAGGGATCTCCAACTTTCCAAGTCATCATGCCAGGTCAAAAGAGGATCTGGTGAAGATGGCAGATCAGGCCCTTTACGATGCAAAGAGAGGGGGCCGCAATCGTGTATGCATCTTTAATCCCGCTTAGAGATATTAACAGTCTCATAATAATGACGACATTGTTTTATAAAATCTCCCCCCTGCCTTCGCCGAAGCGCCTGCCCGCCGCACGAGGCTTTGGGAGGCGGGGCTTCGCGCAGGCAGGTCACCCCTCTTTGCCCTCCGGGCCAGAAGCCCTATGGGCTGGAGGCCAAAGAGGGGGAAAGAAAAGGAGGACTTAACCAAAGAAGGGGAGAGAAAAGGGAGAAATGCCCCATTCGATTATGCAAAGAGTTATATAAAAGATAATCATCCTATTCTGTTTGAGGAGAAAGGAGGTCCTAAGATGAAGTTGCTCAGCGTTATTCTCATTTCTATTGTCCTGACCCTGCTCTTCTTTTCCATCAGCTCTTCGATAGCCCAGGAGAGAATGGTCGTGGTCGGGACGGTTAAAAGCATTGAGGGAAGAATGGTGATGGATGTGGAGAGCGAGAAGGATAAGGCTCCGATCAGCTTCAGGATCGGACGAAAGACCGTTTACACACCCCGGCGGTACCCGATTCCCGGGGAAAAAGTGAAGGTGGAATATTTGCCCCACAGGGGAAATTTTGTGGCCTATACGGTGACGATCCTGGGAGTGGCTGGCTCGAAGGAGGTTTCAAAAGAGAGTTCCAAATAGGAGTCCATTGAGCCGTCTTATAAAAAGAGGGATTTCATTAAAAAAAGGCGCCCTTTCTCCGGGTGCCTTTTTTAATTCTTCTTCCTTTCATGAAGAGGAGACTGCGTCATTCACCGATCTCTTTCGCTCAATGATCTTAACCAAAAGGATCCCGATCTCAAACAGAATATAGAGCGGTCCTCCCATCAATGCCATATTGAAGATATCCGGGGTGGGGGTGAGCACGGCGGATAGGATGGCCATGATCAGAATCGCATACCTGCGGTTACGGGTTAAAAATGAGGCGTTCACCACACGGATGTAGCTCAACAGGGCAAGGATTAAGGGAAGCTCGAAGACAAGGCCGAAGGCGAAGATGAACCCCACACAGAAAGAGATATATTTCGCGACGGAGATCATGGGCTTGATGGTGGCCGATTGATATCCCATGAGGAAACGGATGCCGAATGGAAGGGTGACGAAATAGCAGAAGAAGGCCCCGCCGTAAAAGAGGAGGATGGCAGCCAGGGGAACGTAGAAGGAAGATTCCAATCCTCTCCTCCGGAAAAGAGGGGAGAAGGCTTTCCAGAGATGATGGAAGAGGACAGGGATGGTAAGAAAGAGGCTTGCAAAGAGCGTCAACTTGAGAAGGGAGAGAAAGGCTTCGGGAATGGCGTAGGCGACCAGATCCTCCTGGAGGGAGCGATGAAGATGGCGGAGCAACTCCTTTGCAAACGGAAAAAGGATGACCCCGAGGAGGACGACCGCTCCGATGATATGGAAAAGCCCTTTTCTCAAGCCGCCCAGCGATTCAAAAAGTTCTTGCCGTTTGATTCCCATCCCCATTCTTTCTCCGAAACGAATGCAGATTGTAATGTAACATAAAAGAAGTTCTTCCGAAACATCGATTTCATCCATTCCTCCACAAAAAAAATCATATCGAGGGTGAAATCTATGTTGACAAAGGTTTGAAACAGAGATATACAAAATCTAAAAGGCAGAATTTTTTTGGGAATGAACTTCAAAGTCGGCATCACCTATAACCTCAGGAAGGATTTTCCTCAACAAAAAGATCAACCGATTGATTCTTTCGAGGAGTTCGATTCCGAAGAGACAATCGATGCCATTCGCGATGTCCTCGAAAGCGACGGACACAAAGTATTCAAGCTGGGTGGCGGGACCGGTCTAATCGACCGGTTGAGAACCACTCCTGTTGATATCGTTTTCAACATCGCAGAGGGGATAGGGGGACGCAACAGGGAAGCCCACATCCCCGCCCTCCTGGAATTTTTGAATATTCCCTATACCGGATCCGATCCCCTCACCCTGTCCCTCACCCTGGATAAAGCGATGGCAAAGAAGTTGGTCAGGAGTGATGGAATTCCCACTCCCGGGTTTAAGAAAGTGGAGAGGATGGAAGATCTCCATGGCATCGATCTTCGCTACCCCCTTTTCGTGAAGTTGTGTTATGAAGGGTCGAGTAAAGGGGTACGGCTTGATTCAAAGATCTCAGAGCCAGCCGCCTTGAGGGAGAAGGTGGGGTGGCTTCTGGAGACTTACGGGTCGCCCCTTTTGGTCGAAGAGTTTGTGAGCGGCCCTGAATTTACCGTGGGAATACTGGGTAATTCAAATCCCACTGTTCTCGGCGTGATGCAGATCGAGATCAAAGGGAGTCCTCCTGATGAGGCGATCTATTCTCTGGAGGTGAAGAGGGAGTGGGAGGAGAGAGTCCGTTACCACTGCCCTCCTCCGATCCCCGCCGATCGATTAAAGAGGATTGAAGAGGTGGCGCTGAGGGTCTATCGCACCCTGGAATGCAGGGATGTATCCAGAGTGGATATCCGCATCGGGAGAGACGGGGTCCCTTACTTTTTGGAGGTCAATCCCCTTCCCGGGCTCTCTCCTGTCTATGGCGATCTTCCCATCATGGCCGGGCGGATGGGATGGGAGTATAGCCGATTGGTCAAAACGGTTTTCCATCATGCCCTGAAGCGATATGGAATGGCCGGCACGAGCCGGAACGATTGTTATGCCGGCGCTCAAAACCGGGCGGAGTGATGGATGAAGATCAAACAGGCTGACCCGAACCTCTTTGAAATGATCCTGAGACATTTGAAGGAGGCGGTCGTCTTTGCCGACGACCGGGGGCGGATCCAAATCTTCAATCCTGTGGCCGTGGAGTTTTTCAAGCTAAGGGAGAAGCAGGCGCTGGGAAAGAGGTTCGAGCGGGTCATCCCCTATAAGATTATCAGGAAGCAATTTGATTCCGTATATGAAAATAGAGAGGGCCATCACGATATCGAACTGGCGATCCGTGTCCCAGCTTCCTCCGAAGAGGAAGCGCGTTTGCTCCGGTGCAGTTTTTCCCCCGTCTTCGACAGAAAAGAGATCTTTATCGGATGCCTGGCCACCTTTGCGGATATCACGGAGAAGGGACTGCTCTCCCGGGAGATCAGCCAGAGCAAAGACCTCTCCACGATCGGCATGCTGGCCAGGTGGATGGCCCATGAGATCCGGAATCCCCTCAGTTCCCTCAATATCAATATTGAATTATTGAGGGACGAATTGAGGGAAGAGATCCATCTTGCCCAGAAGGAGGAGATTCAATCCCTTCTCAATTTCATCAGTTACGAAACCCTCCGTCTGGAGAATAATCTCAAAGAGTTTCTCGATTTTAACCGTCTTCCTCCCTTGAAATTTGAGTGGGTCCAGTTGAACGACGTCCTGGACTCGATCGTCCGGCTGTTGAGGCCGGACGCCCAGATGAAGAACGCAAGGATGGATGTCCATTTTCAGAAGAACTTGCCCCTGGTGAGGATCGATGTGAGCCAGATCAATCTGGCGATCTCCAATCTCCTCATCAACAGCGTTCAGGCCGTCTCGGAAAGAGGGGAGGTCCATCTCTTCACCCGGGCATCGAAGAAGAATGTTTTCATCATCACACGGGATAACGGAGAGGGGATCTCCAGAGAGCATCTCCCAAAGATTTTCGATTTTATGTTCAGCACCAAACCCATGGGTTCGGGGTTGGGGCTTTCGATCGCCAAGAAGATCATCTCAGACCATCATGGCGAGATCACCGTGAGAAGTGAGGTGAATAGAGGCTCGACCTTCAGGATACGTCTTCCGCTCAATCCGAAGGCAAGCTGATCAAAATGGAATAATGGAAAGTTGGAAAATCAATACAGGAATAATGGAATACCGGAATGTTGGAATGTTGGGTAAACCTATTTGGATTTTGTTCTTCTCATTACTCCATTATTCCAATCTTCCATTGTTCCATGTTCTTTCTTTCTCCCCTATTCCATCATTCCTTTAAATTTGGGCAGATTTATGGACAGAAAAGTGATTCTCCTTGTGGAGGATGATCCCCATGTAGGAGAGAGCCTCCGCCTCCTCTTCAAGAAGAAGGGCTACGCGGTCCTTCTGGCATCGAATGGAAAAGAAGGCCTGCATCTTTTTCGAAAGGAAACAATCGATCTCGTAATTACGGATGTGGTCATGCCGAAGATGGGCGGTCTTGAACTCCTGGAAGCTGTGAAAGGATTGAGACCGGAGACAGAGGTGATCGTGATCTCCGCCCAGGGGACGATTGAAAAGGCGGTCCAGGCCATGAAATTAGGAGCCTTCGATTTCATTGAAAAACCAATCAATCCAAGGGTCATCTCTCTCCTGGCAGAAAGGGCTCTCGAGAAGCAGACCCTGATCCTCCAGAACCGGGACCTTCGTTCTCAATTAGAGGATAAATTTCATTTCAGAAATATCATCGGAAGAAGCGAGAAGATGGTGAAGATCTTCGAACTCATCCGCCATATCGCTCCTTACGACAGTTCCGTCCTTGTCACAGGGGAGAGCGGCACCGGGAAAGAGCTGATCGCCAATGCTATCCATTACAACAGCCCGCGCGCGGCAATGCCCTTTATCAAGGTGAGCTGCGCTTCCTTAAGCGAAGGGATCATTGAGAGTGAGCTCTTCGGCCATGAGAAAGGAGCGTTTACCGGAGCGATCGCCTCCCGGAAGGGACGATTTGAGATGGCCGATCAGGGGACCCTCTTTTTGGACGAAGTGGAGGATATTCCTCCCGCCACCCAGATTAAACTTTTAAGGGTCCTCCAGGAAGGCGAATTGGAGAGGGTGGGAGGAAATAAAACCCTTAGAGTTAATATCCGGATTATTGCGGCGAGTAACCGGGACCTGCTGGAGGCGGTCAGGAATTCCACTTTCAGGGAAGATCTCTATTATCGTCTCAATGTAGTGAATATCAAACTGCCGCCCTTGAGGGAGCGTAAAGAGGATATTCCCTTCTTGACCCATTTTTTTATTGAGAAGTTTAAGAAGAAGTATAAGATGAAGGTGAAGGGGGTGGCCCAGAGGGCGATGAACCCTCTCATGGACTATGCCTGGAGTGGAAATGTAAGAGAGTTAGAGAACACGATCGAATCGGCTCTGGTGATCCATAGTCCGGAAGCGCTGGACATACAGCATCTTCCACAGGAGATCAGAGATTTTAAGGAAGAACAGGACGTGATCCCTTTTAAAATCGGAACGCCTCTTGAGGATGTGGAGAGAGAGATGTTGATTCAGACCTTGAAGGCCACAAAAGGGAACAAGCGTAAGGCTGCTAAGTTGTTAGGAATCAATGTGAGGACGATACATAGAAAAATCGAAGATATACAAGGAGATTGACCAAGATAACCGGAATATTATTAAGAAGGGCAAATAGTCGCATCATCGATGCGTTAACGGTAAAATAATGGCAAAATGTCATCTTTTATTTAAAAAGGGATGGCATTTTTTCATTAAATTCTTTGAAGGTCCAGAATTCATAGAAAATTAAGAAAGAACATAAAATTTTAAATCCTTTTCTGTCTTTTACTGATGTCATTCCCGCGAAAGCGGGAATCCAGTAAAATCAATAAGTTCTGGATTCCTGCCTGCGCAGGAATGACATAAATGTGCAAAGTTATCATTGAACTTTTAGGAATCATGGTTTTCAGTAGCCTGCCGGAATTTGGCACGAAAATTGATATATAATATTTTTTATGAAAGAGAAGGTTAGATGGGCCTTTATTCTTGATAAGGATGAATTCGTTCGGCTCAGCCTGAATAAGATCCTTAAGAAGTATGGCTTTCAGGTTGAAGAGATTGAAGATATTTCCGCGCTTGAGAAGAGAAAGAAGGATGTCAAAGGGGGAATGATCCTGGCTGATTTGGAAATGGAAGGCCTGGAAAGATGGCTTCCCCTTTTAAAAAAATGGAATGATCGTTTCATATTGATGAGCCCGCAAATCACCGATGATCTCATCCAGCGTCTCAAACAGACAGGCATCCACCGCATCCTCAGGAAACCCGTTGAACCAAAACTGTTGAGGAAGGCGATCCGGGAGATGTCTTTCCCCGATGGAGTGAAGTTTTCTTCGTCGGTTAAAAAGAGGGGAGGGTTCCCGATTCAATCAGAAAGGAGGTGAAAACAGATGAAGAAGTGGATTTTGCTCTTTTTTGCACTGGTTATGGTCGTCAATATTGCCGCCATTGGGATCGGATGTAAAGCCAAGGCTCCGGAAAAACCAGCGGTCAAAGAGGAACCGAAACCTGCTGAGGCCAAACCTGCTGAAGCGCCTCCAGCAGAAAAACCGGCAGAGAAACCGGCTGAAAAACCCGCTGAGAAGCCTGCTGCAGCTCCCAAGAAGTAAGATGGGAATTTCGGTAAGGTGAGAACAGCGGAAAGGGTTATTCTCATGGTCGAAGGGTTGGCGTCCTCTCTTGTGAGAGAGGACGCCAACAGAAGTCCAAAGATGAAGGAGAGGTAAAGATCATTCGCCGTCAACGAAAAAAGAAGAAAAGGTGCATGCCTGCTTTCGAGGACAGAGGGCGATTCCTTTGTGTTGGAGGGGGAGGTATCGATGTCGATATCTCCTTTTTTGTTTGCGAAGGGATTGAATCTCACGGGCAGGGATGCGGGAAGGAGTGAAAATGGAGCCTGCCTCAGACTCTAATTTATCTGTCCCGCTAAGAAGAATCGAGAGACCATTACAACTTGGATTATTTCAAAACTCAGAAGAAGAGAAGGCAGTCGTTGAAACAAAAGAGACCCTTCCTCACTTCTGGAAGGAGGTCACGGAAAGGGAATGGAATGACTGGAGATGGCAACTCCGACATCGGATCACGACGCTTGACCAGCTTAAAGAAATCATCCAGTTGATTCCGGAAGAGATCGAGGGAATCAAACATTCCAAAGGGAGACTGGCCCTGGCCGTCACTCCATACTTTGTCAATCTAATGGATCCGGTAAATCCGAATTGCCCCATCCGGAGACAGGCCATCCCCCGGGTTGAGGAGCGCCACCTCTCCAAGAGCGATATGGTGGACCCCTGCGGAGAGGATAAGGATTCTCCGGTACCCGGTCTCGTCCACCGTTACCCGGACCGGGTCCTTTTGCTGATCACCGATCAATGCGCTGTCTATTGCCGTTATTGCACCCGGAGACGGCTGGTAGGAAGCACGGAACGGTCGATCACAGAAGGAAATTTTGAAGAGGTTATCAAATATCTGAAGAAAAACCGGAAGGTCCGGGATGTCCTTCTCTCAGGAGGGGATCCCCTTCTCCTCGAAAATGAGAGACTGGAGGAGATTTTAAGCCGCTTGAGGGCAATCCCCCATATCGAACTCCTCCGGATCGGCACGAGGGTTCCGGTCTCCCTTCCCCAGAGAATCACTTCGGGATTGGTAAAGATGCTCAAAAAATACCATCCCCTGATGATATCCATCCATTTCACCCATCCTAAGGAGATCACCGATGCGGTGAAGAGGGCCTGTAATGATCTTGCAGACAGCGGAATTCCTCTGGGAAGTCAGACCGTCCTTCTCAAGGGGATTAATGATAAGGCCCATATTATGAAGAGACTGCTTCATGAACTTCTTAAGATCCGGGTCCGGCCCTATTATATCTATCAGTGTGACCTGGCCATGGGAACGGAGCATTTCAGGACCTCTGTCGCCACAGGGATTCAGATCATCGAGAAGCTTCGCGGCCATACCACAGGTTATGCCATTCCCACCTTTGTGGTGGATGCGCCGGGAGGAGGAGGGAAGATCCCTGTGGAGCCCAACTACCTGGTTTCCAGGGGGAAAGGGAAGATGGTCTTAAGAAATTATGAAGGGAAGATCTACGAATATCCGGAACCGAATATCATTGAATTCAAGAAAGCAAAATCAAACAGCGATGAGAAGGTCGCAACAAAGAAGGTGATGGCCTAGTCATTTCAGATTTCAGATTGTAGATTGAAAAGTTCTTGTGGTTAAAATTCAATTTGAAATTTGAAATCTGAAATAGTTGTTGGTTGATAGCATGGGGAAGGAGATGGAAAGGTCCGGATTAAGAGTGGCTGTGCTCTACAACCTTCTCGAAAGGCTTGAGAAAGGGGAGGAGAAGGATATCCTGGCAGAGGAGTCGATCCTCGAGGAGATCGGTGCGATCGAAGAGGGGATCCGTTCCCTGGGACATCAGTTTTTTGTGATGGCCGTGCGCAATGAGATCGATACGGTCATCCACTGGTTGAAAGAGATTCGACCCGATGTCATCTTCAACCTTTGTGAGAGTGTGTATGGAGACGCGCGCCTGGAAATGAATATCCCCGCCCTGCTGGATCTCTTACGAATTCCTTATACAGGGTCTTCTCCCCTGACCCTTGGGTTGTGTCAGGACAAAGGGAAGGTGAAGGATATCCTCTCCTCTCAGGGTATCCTCACCCCCCGGTATAAAATATTCGATCGAGAGGTCGGCTCTCTGAAAGGAAATATCTTTCCCATTATCGTCAAACCCCTCCACGAAGATGGCAGCCTCGGGATCTCCAAGGAGAGCGTGGTCTATAATGATGAAGCCCTGAACAGAAGAATCCGGTATGTCATCGAAAAATATCAACAGCCCGCGCTCGTGGAGGAGTATATCGAAGGCAGGGAGTTGAATGTGGGTTTGCTGGAGACGAATGGTAAGGTGGGAGCCCTTCCCATTTCTGAGATCGACTACTCAGAATTTCCTGAAGGGGTTCCACGGATTTGCGGTTATGAAGCCAAGTGGGTGAAGGAGAGCATCGAATATCAGAAGTCAAAACCGGTCTGCCCCGCCCCATTGGAATGGGTGATTCAGAGGCGGGTGGAACATCTTGCCATTAAGGTCTTTAAACTCTTCGGCTGCCGGGACTATGCGCGGGTGGATATGCGTATTGACCGGGGCGGGAAGATTTATATTCTCGAGGTCAATCCCAACCCTGACATCTCCCCGCCCTCCGGTATGGCGAGGGCCATCCGGATTCAGGGGATGACCTATTCTGAATTCATCGGAAAGGTGCTTGAGAAGGCATTTCAAAGGAAAGATGGGGAGATAATCAATGCAAAATGATCTAATGATCAATTAGCAATAATCATTGACTATTGAAAATTGACTATTGACAATTGATCTTTTTCCCCCGATCCTCCCATCACCTCATCTCCCCATTCCCCTATCCGTGGTTAGAACTATGAGCGCCCTTCCCAGAATCACCTTGAAGAAAGGAAAAGAGAAGCCAATCTTAAGGGGTCATCCCTGGGTCTTTTCAGGAGCTGTTGCAAGAGCAGAAGGAGATCTTTCTCCGGGAGAGATTGGAGAGGTCTATTCGGGAGATGGAAACTTTTTAGGAATAGGCCAATTCAATCCCCATTCTCAGATCATTCTTCGCATGCTGACCCGGAGAAAGGAAGTTCTGGATTCGTCTTTTTTCAGAGAGCGGTTGTTGCTGGCCGATGCCCTGAGAGAAAGGGGGTTAAAGGGAAAGGCGAATGATTACCGGGCCATCAACGGAGAGGGAGATTTTCTACCGGGATTGATCGTGGACCGTTATGGAGAGACCCTCGTGATTCAATTTCTGACAGCAGGGATGGACCGGCTGAAAGGGATTTTCCTCGATCTTCTGGTTAAACATTTCAATCCGAAAAGCATCTATGAACGGAGCGATGTTCCAGCCCGAAAAGAGGAAGGTTTGCCTGAAGCCAAGGGTCTTCTCTACGGGGAGGAGGTTCCCGAATCTGTTGAGATAGAGGAGTATGAATGCCGGTTCAGAGTCGATGTGAAAAAAGGTCAGAAGACAGGCTTTTATCTGGATCAACGGGAGAATCGGTTCTCCCTTCAGGAGGTCTCTCAGGGGAAGAAGATACTGGATTGCTTCTGCTACTCCGGAGGTTTTTCCATCCATGCAGGGCTGGGAGGGGCAAAAGAGATCGAATTGATCGATTCCTCCGAAGATGCCCTGGAAAGAGTGAAGGACCATTTCGCTCTCAATCATCTGGGAAAGCTCCCCGCTCATCTGATCCGGGGAGATGGTTTTGAAGTGATGAGGAGCCTTGACTCCGATTATGATATCGTCGTTCTCGATCCTCCTCCTTTTGCTAAAAAGAAGGCTCACCTCCCGGGCGCTTCGAGAGGATATAAGGACCTCAACCTCCAGGCATTCCGTCTCTTGAAAAGGGAAGGCCTTCTCTTCACCTTCTCCTGTTCCCACCACATGAACTGGGATCTCTTTCAGAAGATCGTCTTCTCAGCGGCCGTGGATGCGAAGAGGAAGGTTCAACTCCTGGGCCGGAGAGGACACCCGATCGATCATCCCGTCGACCTGTCCCACCCCGAGGGAGAATATCTGAGAGGCATGGTCTGCAGGGCGCTGTAATTTTTTGGAATTTTTTAGCGCTTTAGCTTTTTGAAAAAAAAATATCTAATCCCCCTTCACCCTGTTAGATAGCAGGTGAATATCCAATTATTGAAAGTGAAAAAAATTTATCTAACAGGGTGAATCCCCCTTTATCAAAGGGGGAATTTTTTTCCTCCCTTTGGCAAAGGGAGGTGGGGAGGGATTTTTAAAAGTTTATTTCAACCGCCCCATTGTTACCCGCATCATTTTAGAGGCTTGGGATTTCTTGACCGCCTTGAAAGATTCGGTTAATATTAATCTCAATTTCACCCCCCTTGACCTCATTAAAATTCTAATTAGAAAGGCTGAATGAATCAGGGATGATGATTGATTTTTTAGGAGACTGGAAGAGGACGGATTACTGCGGAAATCTCCGGAAGGAGGATGCCGGGCGGGAGGTGTTCCTTCTGGGATGGGTGCAGAGAAGGCGGGACCTGGGAGGGCTCATCTTCATCGAGGTGAGGGACCGGTATGGCATTGTGCAGGTAGTCTTCAATCCCGAATCGAATCCCGAAGCCCATGAGAAAGCTCAAGCCCTTAGAAGCGAATATGTTGTTGGAATTGAGGGAAGGGTGGTTTTAAGGCCTGAAGGGACGGCGAATCCCAAGCTGGGCACCGGCGAAGTTGAGGTGGCGGTCAAGGAGCTGAAGATCCTCAATATCTCCCGGACGCCGCCGTTTCTCATCGAGGAGGAGGAAGAGGTGGCCGAGAATACCCGGCTCAAATACCGGTATCTTGATTTAAGAAGGCCGGGTTTACAGAAGAATCTGATCCTCCGGCATCGGTTGGCCAGGGAGGTGAGAGATTATTTCGACCGGCTGGGTTTCCTGGAGGTCGAAACGCCGATGCTCACCAAGTCCACTCCTGAGGGAGCAAGGGATTTTCTCGTTCCAAGCCGTCTCAGCCCGGGCCATTTTTACGCACTGCCGCAATCTCCTCAACTCTTCAAGCAGATTCTCATGGTCGCCGGTTATGACCGGTATTTTCAGTTGGTGAGATGTTTCCGGGATGAAGACCTCCGCTCGGACCGCCAGCCCGAGTTTACGCAGATCGATGTGGAGATGTCCTTTGTAACGGTTGAGGATATCCGGAAAACAATGGAAGGGCTCATGGTTCACCTCTTCAAAGAGGTCATGGGAATGGAACTGGAGACCCCTTTCCCGATTTTGAGCTACGATGAGGCGATGGACCGGTATGGTCTGGATAAGCCTGATACCCGGTTCGGGCTCGAATTGAGGGATCTTTCAAAAGTTTTGATGCATTCTACCTTCAAGGTCTTCAAAGATGCGCTCGATAAAGGGGGAATCCTCAAGGCGATCAATGTGAAGGGAGGGGCAACCTTTTCACGAAAGGAAATCGATGAGCTCACCCACTTTGTCTATGCCTATGGGGCCAGAGGTTTGATCTCGGCCAAAGTGGGCCAGGACACCTGGCAATCCCCCATGCAGAGATTCATCACAGATGAGGAGAGAAAATCCGTGGGAAAAGTGATGGAAGCATCGGAGGGCGATCTCCTTCTCCTGATCGGAGGTCCTTCGAAGGTGGTGAATCAATCTCTGGCAAACCTCCGCCTCCATCTCGGCAAGAAATTAGGGCTCATTCCCGAAGAGGAGTACCGGTTCGTATGGATTTTGGATTTTCCTCTCTTAGAATATGATGAGACAGAGAAGAGGTATGCGGCTGTCCATCATCCCTTCACCGCCCCCAGGGATGAGGACCTCTCAACATTGAAGGATCACCCGGAGGAGGTGAAGGCCAAGGCTTATGATCTTGTTTTAAACGGCTCTGAGATCGGGGGAGGAAGCATCCGGAATCATCTGAAGGAGGTGCAATCCCTCCTCTTCGAGAAGCTGGGGATGGATGAGGAGGAAGCGAGGGAGAAGTTCGGATTTCTGCTGGAGGCTCTCGAATTCGGGACCCCTCCTCATGGAGGGATCGCTTTCGGGTTCGACCGGCTCGTCATGATCCTCAGCCATTCGGAGTCGATCCGGGATGTGATCGCCTTTCCCAAAACCCAGAAGGGAACCTGTCTGATGACCGACGCCCCTTCGAAAGTAGATGGAAAGCAACTGGATGAGCTGTGGATTAAATTGAAGGTTTAGTAACGCCTTAGCGCTTTGAAAAAAGCCATCTAATCCCCCTTCATCCCCCTTTGGTCTCCGACCCAGAGCGGTCTCTGACCCGGAGGGCAAAAGGGGGAAATATTTCTCCTCCCTTTGGAAAAGGAGGTGGCCTGCCTGCGCGAAGCCCCGCCTCCCAAAGCCTCGTGCGGCGGGCAGGCGCTTCGGCGAAGGCAGGGGATGGATTTTATGAATCAGTTGTCTATCAAAATACGGAAGATAAATCCGTAAAGAAAGGATCAAGAATGGCCATTGCAAAGAAGAAAAAAGCATTTCAAAGCAAGACAGCTATTGTCCAATTTCCACTCCTGGATATCCAGGAGCCGAATCTCTACCGGCATGTCTTTCCCTACGAGGAGGTCTGCCGGATCGAGTTCGATAACCGGTTCGTCTTCATCGATCCTCCGGAGGAGATCTTTATCACAGACACCACGTTCCGCGATGGCCAACAGGCAAGGCCCCCTTATACCGTGGAACAGATCGTTGATCTTTATGACATGCTCCACAAACTCGGGGGCGCCAACGGCGTGATCCGCCAGTGCGAATTCTTTCTTTACAGCGAAAAGGACAAGGAGGCGTTGAGAAGATGTCAGGAAAGGAATTACCGCTACCCCGAGATCACCGGATGGATCCGCGCTGCCAAAGAAGATTTCAAGCTGGTCAAAGAGATGGGATTGAAAGAAACGGGCATCCTCACCTCGGTGTCGGATTATCATATCTTCTTAAAATTGAAGAAGAACCGGAGGGTGGTGTTGAGGGAGTATCTCTCCATTGTTTCTGCAGCCCTGGATCTGGGGATCATCCCAAGGTGCCATTTTGAGGATGTCACCCGTGCGGATATCTATGGGTTCTGTATCCCCTTTGCGCAGGATATCATGCGCCTTGCCGAGGAGGCAAAATTGCCGGTCAAGATCCGGCTCTGCGACACCCTGGGCTATGGCGTGACCTATCCGGGCGCGGCCCTCCCGCGGTGCGTGCCAAAGATCATCCGTGCCATGGTCGATGATGCGGGAGTGCCTCCCGAATATTTGGAATGGCACGGTCATAATGATTTTTACAAGGGGCTGATCAATGCGACCACCGCCTGGCTCTATGGATGTTCGGGGGCCAATGGGACGCTCTTGGGCTTTGGAGAGAGGACGGGCAATGCGCCGATTGAAGGGCTCATCATTGAATATATCAGCCTTGTGGGTCACAACAACGGCATTGATACCACCATGATCACAGAGATCCGAAATTATTTCGAACGGATCATCGGCGTCCACATCCCTCCCAATATGCCTTTTGTCGGAGCCGCCTTCAATGCCACCAGCGCCGGCATCCATGCCGATGGCATTTTGAAGAACGAGGAGATCTATAACATCTTCAATACCTCCAAGATTCTCAACCGGCCCATTTCGGTCTCGGTCAATGACAAATCCGGATTGGCGGGCATTGCCCAGTGGATTAACTCACATTTCTCCCTTACCGGAAAAGACCGGATCGAAAAGACCCATCCAGGGGTGGGAAAGATCAATCGCTGGGTGACGAAACAGTATGAGGAAGGAAGAACGACCGCGATCTCCGACCTGGAGATGGAGAAAGTGACACGGAAATACCTCGCCGAGATCTTCGTCTCAGAGTTTGACATGTTGAAGGCAAGGGCGCGAGAAATGGCTTACCACATCATCGAACGGGTGATTGAGGAGCCGGGAATGAAGTCCATGAATACGGAGCAGATCGAGCCCATCTTGCAATCTCTGGTGGATGAATATCCCTATTTGCAGTATGTCTATGTGGTCAATATACATGGAATAAAGGTTACACGGACCATCTGTCAGCCCGTGGACCAGGCGAAATTCGCCAATGTCCCGGTGGGGGAGAATTACTCCGATCGCCCCTGGTTTATCAATCCGTTAAAGGACGGCAAAATTCACGTCACCGACCTCTACTCTTCAAAGCATACCGGAGCGCTCTGTATCACCCTCTCCGGACCGATTCGGGTTGAAACAGGAGAGATCAAAGGCATCCTCGGCCTGGATATCCGGTTCGAAGACCTGACCAAGAGCGAGGAGGAGTAGGAGAAAGAATTTGTCATTGACAAGAAGGAAGTTAATTGGTAAAAGAGGGAGCAATTAAATCAAAAAGGAGGAAGAAGCGATGAGAAGAGTTTGGGTCATATTAAGCGTTGTATTACTTATTCTTTTCTTCACCCTGGCTACAAGCGAAGCGCAGGTGAAGCCGGGTTGGCCGAAGTCCGTAACCATTGGGGCCGCGCCGGTGGGCGGTGTCTATTTCACCTGGATGGGAGGATTTGCCAAATTACTGCATGATAAGATGGGGATTCCCGGCAATGTTGAGACAACCGGAGGCCCGGTGCATAATACCCAGTTGGTCGATGCCAAACAACTTGATTTCGGGGGAGTGACCGCGGCTCCTGTCTGGGAAGGATGGACCGGAGAGGGCTGGGCCAAAGGAAAGAAACATCAGAACACGAGAGTGATCTTTCCTATGTATGCCACCTATTTTCAGATGTATGCCCTGAAAAAGACCGGAATTAAAACGATCCACGATCTTAACGGGAAAAGCATAGGAGTCGGTCCTGTAGGCGGGACCCCCGCCACTTACTGGCCAAAAATTCTTGAGGCGGCAGGGGTGAAACCCGGCCGAATTACCAATGCGGGGTCATCCGATCTCAACTCCCAGCTCAAGGACGGGATGCTTGATGCCAACGGGCAGTCTGTGGGACTTCCCTGGGGGCTCATCAATGAAGTGGAGACGACCCATGATGTCAACGTCATCGGCGTTCCAAAGGCCGACGCCGAAAAGTTTATCGCCAAATATCCCCTCTTTGCTCCCGGCGTGATTCCGAAGGGATACTATAAAAGCAATAAGGATTACGATGTGGAGACGATTACGGTCTGGAACTTTATGATCACCCATAAAGATGTTCCAGGGGATTTTGTATACGAAGTGGTCAAGAAGACTTTTGAAAATGTGGATATCCTTATCACGACCCATGCATCGGCAAAGGAAACAAAACCAGAGCCCGTCATTTTCAGTCCTATTCCCCTCCATCCAGGAGCAATAAGGTATTATAAAGAAAAGGGCATCAAGATTCCGGATAAATTGATCCCGCAATAGAATCGATGAATGATCTCAAGGTTCTTTGAATCAAGAGAATGTGCGGATGAGCCATGCCTCTCATGGCCATTCGCATTTTTTTTAAAGGGTCTTATGATTCTGTGAGAGGGCGGACAACACACTTCAGGCGAGGCGCTCTTTATCGCTGAGGGGAAGGGGAAAAAAGGAGGAGAAAGATGGTAGAGGAAAAAGTAGTGGATATCAAAGAGGTTGCGCATAAACTGGAAGAGATGCATATCAAAGATATCGAAGTCTCGGGTGGAAGGGAACTGACAGGCATTGTCTTCAAGGCAGTCTTTGTGATCGGACTTGTCATGAGTCTCTTTCACATCTATGTCTTGACCATTCGGGCCATCGACCCCTGGTATTTCAGGACAATGCATGTCGTCTTTGCAGGAGTTTTAATCTTCGCTGTAATCCCTGGATGGAAGAACTCACCCCAAGATCGTCTTCATTTAATCGATTATCTTTTCATTCTATTAACCGTGGCTCCTGCCGCCTATATCTTTATTGTATTTGATGAGTGGATCTATCGAGTGGGTGTGGTTCCAAATACTCTGGACTTCATCTTCTCCACCATCTTTGTCATTACGGTAGTGGAAATGGCACGGCGGGCCACAGGTTTGCCCCTGGCTATCCTCTCAGGGATTTTCATTCTTTATGGTTACTTTGGCAATTATATGCCAGGCCTCTTTTACCACAAAGGATATTCATGGCCCAGAATGATGACCTACCTCTTCAGTCTGGATGGGATATTGAGCCTTCCTATTTTAGCCTCTGCCCACTATATCTTCCTTTTCGTCCTCTTCGGAGCCTTCGTAGAGGCATCCGGAGCAGGTAAGTTTTTTGTCGATTTTGCACGTTGCGCAGCAGGCCGTTTGAGAGGAGGCCCTGCAAAGGTCTCCATCATTTCAAGCGCCATCATTGGAACAGCCTCAGGATCTTCCGTGGCCAATGTCGTCGTGGACGGAGTCTTCAACATACCCTTGATGAAGGCCAGTGGATTTAGGGCTACCGCAGCCGGAGCCATAGAGGCGATGAACTCCACAGGGGGACAGATCATGCCACCCGTCATGGGCGCTGGCGCATTTCTCATGGCAGAGATTTTGGGGATTCCTTACTCTAAAGTTGCCTTAGCAGCAGTAATCCCGGCACTGCTGTATTACACCTCTGCCTACTGGATGATCGACTTTTACTCGGCTTCTTCTGGATTGAGGGGGATGACAAGGGAAGAACTGCCTATTTTCAAAAAGATCATGGTAGAAAAGGGATACCTTCTCGTTCCCATCGTTGTTCTCCTGTTTTCATTGATGGTGTTGTTCTATTCTCCTTATCGGTCTGCAATGTATGCGATCATCTCTCTCATTATCGTGAGTTGGATAAGCAAGGCTAGTAGAATGGGATTTCGAAGTGTTATTGAAACCCTTGCCAAAGGAGCAAGAGGGTCGATTGAAATAGCCGCCACCTGTGCTGCAGCGGGGATTATCGTCGGCGTCCTTACACAAACTGGATTAGGAATGAAGTTTGCGATGATCATTATCAACTACTCAGGAGGAAGCCTTCTTCTTGCCCTATTCTTCACCATGCTGATTGCCATTATTCTTGGCATGGGAATGCCCACCACGGCGGCTTATGCTATATCGGCCTCGGTTTTGGCCCCTGCATTGATTCAGCTTAAAGTTCCGGCCATTGCTGCTCATCTTTTCATCTTCTATTTTGCCTGTCTTTCTGCGCTGACTCCTCCTGTGGCTTTAGCCGCCTTTGCGGCGGCCGCCATTGCCAATGCAAAGACCTGGAATGTAGGATGGTTAGGAATGAAATTTGCGTTGGCTGGATTTCTTATCCCTTATATGTTTGTTTATGGGCCTGCAATGGTCCTTGTGGGAAGTCCGACAGAGATTACCTTTGTCATTATTACAGGTCTTTTAGGGACTATGGCGCTGGGAGCTGCGGTCCAGGGGTGGTTATTGAAAAAGGCGGGATGGATAGAGCGGCTCATCCTGCTGATAGGGGCCCTATGCCTGATCAAACCGGGCTGGGTCACAGACCTCATCGGCTTCGGGTTGCTCATCATTGTTGCCGGTTATCAATACACAAAATACAAGAAAAGTATTATTTGATGGTCTCGTAAAAAGTCGAAAAAGGCTGATCACCGTCATTCCGGCGAAAGCCGGAATCCATCGATCTCAGGTAGTTATGAAGGCACTGGACACCGGTTTTTCCCGCGTCTCGCGGGATGAGACGACTTTTTACGAAACCATCTTATTTAAAACCCGATAGAAGGATTTCTGAAGATGAACCCGAGATTCGAAAGGGCAGGTTTCCAGCCTGTCCATTTGCGTTTTAAGGAGGTAAGTATTGATTCTTACAGAGACTCTGAAAAAAGCATCCAAACTCTTTTCCGGGAAGCCAGCCATTGTCTGCGGAGGAAGGCGGTGGACCTACCGGGAATTCGATGAACGGGTTAAACGGTTTGCTCAATCTCTCAAAGCCTTTGGAGTGGGCAAGGATGATAAGGCGGCCATCCTTCATCCCAACTGCCACTATTTTTTAGAAGCCTATTACGGGATTGCTCAGATCGGAGCCACATCGGTCCCCATCAACACCAGGCTTTCTCCCGGAGAGATCGCTTTTATCCTGCAGGACTCTGAATCAAAAGTCTTGATCTCGGATCCGATGTTCCAAAAGCAGGTCGATCCGATCAGAGGGAAGATCCCGGAAATTAAAAAGATTCTGTGGACAGGGGATGGGATTCCAGGACGGGAAGAGCGTGATCTCAATTATGAGAAAGCCCTCGAACAGGGAGATCCGGACGCTACTCCGGAGACGCCTGTCACGGGAGAGGACATTGCCCAGATTTATTACACAAGCGGGACCACGGGACGGCCCAAGGGCGTGATGCTTTCGCATAAGAATGTGACGACCCATGCCCTGGGGACGATTGCAGAAATCCATCTCACGGATCAGGATGTCTGGATTCATGTGGCGCCGCTCTTCCATCTTGCCGATGCCTGGGCGACGTGGGCGATCACCTGGGTGGGCGGAACGCATGTTCTGGTCAGGGAGTTTGATGCAAAGACAGTTTTAGAGACGATTGAAAAAGAGAGAGTGACCCTTACCAATCTTATTCCCACCATGCTCAACCTCATGGTCAACTCTCCGGATGTTGGTAAATACGACTATTCAAGCCTCAGAGTCCTGCTCAGCGGGGGAGCGCCCATTGCGCCTGAAGTCGTCAGGAAGATTGTCGAAACCTTCAAATGCAATTATATTCAGACCTATGGGATGACCGAGACGAGTCCCTATCTGACACTCTCCATCTTAAAGGACCATTTGAAAAGATTGCCTGACAGAGAGCAGCTTCAGTTCAAGTCGAAGACGGGAAGGGAGTTCATCGGCGTCGAGCTGAAAGTGGTGAATGACCGGGGAGAAGAGATCAAGAAAGATGAAAAAGAGGTCGGTGAGATCATCGTCAGAGGAGATATTGTGACAAAGGGCTACTGGAAGCTTCCGGAAGAGACGGCAAAATCGATCAGAGAGGGCTGGCTCTATACGGGCGACATGGCCGTTATGGATGAAGAAGGATACGTGACCATTGTCGATCGAAAGAAAGATATGATCCTCACCGGCGGGGAAAATGTCTATTCGACTGAGGTGGAGAACGTGCTCTATATGCATCCTGCCATATTAGAATGTGCGGTCGTTGGAGTGCCCGATGAGAAATGGGGTGAGGCGGTCAAAGGTATTGTTGTTTTGAAGCAGGGACAGATAGCTACAGAGCAGGAGATCATCCGGTTCTGCAAAGAAAAAATCGCCCATTACAAGGCCCCCAAATCAATCGACTTCATCGACGCCCTTCCAAGAACCGGCTCCGGGAAGATCCAGAAGAAGGGGTTGAGGGACCGGTACTGGGAAGGCTACGAAAAGAAGGTCCATTAACCTCAAAAAATCAATTCTAAATTCCAAAACCCAAATGTCAGATTAATGACTAAATTAAAGCAAAGGTTCAGGTTTAGGCAAAGGTTTAGAATTTAATTTTTTAAACCTTAACCTCAAACTCAGCCTCAGCCTTTATTTACAGCGATGGCATACACACCTGAGCTAAAACAACTGATCCGGAAAGTGGAACAGACCCGGCCTCTCAGATTGGCTAAGAGGGGAGAGGACTGGGAATTTCCGAGGATGAGCCTCGCCGAAAAAGAGGAACGGCTGAAGAGGTTTCACCCTTCCTATAAAGAGGGCTCATTGCAGGAACTGAAGGTCGGTCCGAGCAAGGGCTATCGTCTGCCTCCTGAGTTTTGTAGCATTCTGGAGTCCTGGAGCCGGATCGATCCGGATCGGATCGATCTTTCGCAGGTCGCTTACGTAACCGATGTCCTGATCATCGGAGGAGGGGGAGCAGGGACAGCAGTAGCGCTTCTCGCTCTCCAAAGTCAATTGGGAGATCCTGAACCTGGAGAACCAGTAGGCGTGCCGCGCTGCCCCTATCCACCCTCTGATTTCGAATGCTTGTACAGGCACAGTTGCCCGTATCTGGATGGATTGTCCACCCAGTGGGTATTGGAAGAGTACCGACGGGCCCATGACGTGTATCAGGAGCATCTGCGAATCATCGATCTCTTTGATGGCGACTTAAAAGCCAGGGATGAGCGGATACGGGTTCTGGAGCGGGACAATGCGCAGCTTAGGGCGAAACTTCAGGCCTTGCACCGACGGCAATTTAAGCCGAATGAGAAGAAAGAAGTGGAAATAGGTGGAAACAATCCCGAGAGTCCCTCGTCGTCCCATGAAGGGGAGAAGAAAAAGCGTGGAGCAACGCCAGGACATCCGGGATGGGTGAGGCCCAAGCCGCAGCATATTGATAGGACTGTTGAGGTGCCTGCCCCCACGATCTGCCCTCATTGTCAATCCGAGGGCTTGGCACCGATCCAAGAAACGACGGAGCACGTTCAGGAAGATATCGTGATCCAGCCCCAGACCCTGGTCACATGCTATCGGCATGGGCAGGCATTCTGTGCGAGGTGCAACCGTCCCGTGGTTCAGGCAGGCAAGGGTGAGCTGTTGAACGCCCCTATCGGGCCGGTCGCAAAGTCCGTAGCCCTTTACTTACGCTATCGGATCGGGATTTCCTATCGGAAAACGACGGAGTTGTTTCGGGAGTTATTCGGCCTTGAGTTTGTTCCGGCTTCCGCCCTGGGGTTCGACCGCAAAGCGGCGGCACAGGGGATGCCGATCTATGAGGATTTGCGCGACAAGATCAGGACCTCCGAGCTGCTCCATGCCGACGAAACCTCCTGGCGCAATGACGGCGTGGGCCATTTTATATGGTTCGCAGGCAATCAAAACCTCGCCTTCTTTCATATCGACCGGCATCGGTCTGCCGAGGTGGCCAAAAGCATCTTCGGAGAAAACTTTGATGGGACCCTGGTGCGCGACCGCTATGCCGCCTATAACGGTATCGGTCTGGACTGGCAGACTTGCATCGCCCATATCATCACAAAGGCCAAGGAAATCAGAGGGGAACATGCGCTCCTGCTGCAAACCGAAAAAGACACCGCTGTCGCCCCCTTCTGCAATAATCTCATCGATCTATGCTCACGACTCTGCGATACAGGCCAGAAGCTCAAATCCGGCCATATCCCCCGGAACGAAGCGGCCAAGCTCGAAAAACGCTTCGTTATGGAACTCAATCCCGCGAAGCGCGGGACAAACAGACCCTTCGTTTCAAACCTGCCGAGACTCTCCGTAGTTTTCTCGTAGGCCCCGAACAAAAGTCTCTCTTTACATTCCTCCGGCGCCCCGGTGTGCCGCCCACCAACAACCACGCAGAACAATCTCTTAGACATCTGGTGATCTTCCGAAAGATATGCTTTGGATCGAGATCAAAAAGCGGACTCAAAACTCACAGCATCCTCCCCAGTCTGGTGCAAACCGCCAGAAGACAAGGGGTCCATCCAAGGAAGTTTCTCCAAACCCTCCTCACCGCAGATACAGCAACCGCTCAAGCTGCCCTGTATAATAATTCAAGTTGATATCTCCACAACCGATGGGTAAAATAAGGACTAAACTGTTACCATTCCATTTCCCTGTTCGGCTGCCTTCAAAAAATCCCCCACTTATCGGAAATTTGGATTTTCACAATTCTGTTTTATTCGGGTCTTCACCGGGACCCTGGATTCCGCCTGGAGTTTACCTCGATGAAAATCGGGGCCGGAATCCATTTTTTCAAGGCCTTCTGGATGCCGGATCATGTCCGGCATGACGGGAAAGACGCATTTATAGACAGGCTCTAATTAATCTTCACCTTCCTGGTCGGGGCCGTTGTCCTTTCGGCCTCCTTTGAGTCCTTTTCGGATGCCGGAGATGAGAAGCCAGAGGACGATGAGACCGATGCCAATAGCTAAAAAATTCGTCGCTCCAATCCTTCTTAAAAAATCTGAGAAGTATTCAACTGTTTCCATCTTATGACTGGATTCAAGAAACCAGATTTCTGTCCAGAGTGCGGTACTGAATGGCTTCAGAGAGATGGGCCGGCTGGATCTCCTCCTGACCTTCAAGATCGGCGATGGTCCGGGCCACCTTCAGAATTCTCGTATAGGCCCTGGCGCTCAGTCCAAACTTATCGATGGCCACTTCCAGCAATTTCTGACTCGCTTCATCGATCTGGCAATACTTCTTAATATGCCGGTTCGTCATCTGGGCATTGCAGTAGATCTTCATCCCTTTGAATCGATCGAGTTGGGCCTTCCGGGCCTGATCGACCCGTCTTTTAATTTCACGGGAGGATTCGCCTGCGGCACGGCTTGCCAAATCCCGGTACTTCACCGCTGGAACTTCGACATGAATATCGATACGGTCCATCAAAGGGCCGGAGATTTTTGACCGGTAGCGCTGAATCTGGGGAATGGTGCAGGAGCATTCGTTGTTGGGGTCGCTGTAATAACCGCAGGGGCAAGGGTTCATTGCGGCAACAAGCATAAATCGGGCAGGGTAGGTGAGGGAGGTGGCAGCCCGGGAGATCGTTACCTTTTCCTCCTCCAGGGGCTGGCGCATCACCTCCAGAACATTCTTCTTAAATTCGGGAAGTTCGTCGAGGAAAAGGACACCGTTATGGGAGAGGCTGACCTCTCCCGGCTTCGGGATCTGTCCTCCCCCGATCAGGCCTGCGTCGGAGACGGTATGATGGGGACTCCGAAAAGGCCGGGTGACAATGAGGGCCCTGTCTGCAGGGATGAGTCCAAGCACGCTATGAATCTTCGTCGTCTCGATGCTCTCCTCGAAATTCATATCCGGGAGGATGGTGGGAAGACGTTTTGCCAGCATCGTCTTCCCGGAGCCGGGAGGACCGACCATAATCAAATTATGTCCGCCTGCGGCAGCCACTTCCAGGCACCGCTTGACATGCTCCTGGCCTTTCACTTCATTGAAATCAACAGGATAGTTCATCTCCATCTTAAAGACTTCGTCAAGATCCAAAACAACGGGATCGATGGCGAGGTTGCCATTCAGGAATTCGACACAGTCGGAGAGGGTATCGAGAGGAAGAACCTCAATTCCTTTGACCACCGCGGCTTCTTTTGAATTTCCCCTGGGAAGCAGGATTCCCCGGAGGCCGGCGTCCCTTGCAGCCACGGCAATGGGAAGCGTTCCTTTGATGGGTTTGACCTGGCCATCCAGGGAGAGCTCCCCCAGGATGAAATAACGGTCGAGTCTCTCTTTCTGAACCACCTCTGTGGCTGCCAGTATGCCGATGGCCATGGGTAGGTCGAAGGCCGCCCCTTCTTTTCTGATATCGGCCGGAGCAAGGTTAACCGTGATTCGCCGGGAAGGAAAGTCGTAGCCACAATTCTTGGTTGCGGCTTTGACCCTGTCCTTTGACTCTTTCACTGCACCTTCGGGAAGGCCAACCGTGGCAAAGGCGGGAAGGCCCTGAGCGATGTCGGCCTCAACTTCCACCACATAGGCGTCAATTCCGAAAACGGCGCTGCTAAGAACACGGGCTAACATTGTCACTACTTATATCAGAAATAAAACAGCCAAACAAGGGGAAATATTTTGACAAAGAAACCTCTCAGTTACTTGTCCGAATGATACAAATGTATCTTTATACCCCCTCTTTAGCAAAGAGGGGTGAGGGGAGATTTCCCAAACTTATTTTTAAAATCCCCCTTTATCCCCCTTTGCCAAAGGGGGATAAAAGCACTACAAATGAAGGGTTACTTGACAAAGAACAATGAACAAATAACAATGGACAAAGGACAAAGGGCAAAGGTTCAATACCCCCTAACTATAAAAATACATTGTCGATATGACCGAACCATTTATTGTGTTAATTTGTAGGTCATTCGTAGCGCCCTCGTTTACCGGGGGCGTATCATGGCGTCGGCAATAAATGCCGACGCTACCACAAGGGAAGCCCGAATGAATTTGAAACCATTTTTGATTGGAGTGGATGTGGGGGGGACGAACATCCGGATGGGAATCGTCACTCCGGATGGTGGAATTGTAAAAAGGATTCAATACCCCACGGATGCGTCACGGGGCGGCCTCGCGATGATGGAGAGCCTGGTCTCAAGGCTTCAGGATTTTATCAAGGGAGAGGCAGGAGGGATTCAGCCCGAGATCAGGATAGGAATCGGCATTGCAGGACCCGTCGATATGAGGAGAGGTATTCTGATCGTCCCGCCCAATCTTCCGGACCTTCATGGGTTTCCGTTGAAAGCCTTCCTTCAGGAAAGGATTCTCTATCCCATCGCCATTGAGAATGATGCGAATGCCTTCACCCTGGGTGAGGGCTGGAAAGGTGCGGCAAGGGGATCCCTGGACTATTGTGGCATCACTCTTGGGACAGGAGTGGGAGGAGGGATTGTGGTTGCAGGGAAGATTCTCCATGGAGCAGGGGGGATGGGAGGAGAGGTGGGACATATAGTGCTCAATCCGGAGGGGCCCTTATGCGGTTGCGGAGGAAAAGGATGCCTCGAAGTCTATGCTTCCGGAAATGGAATCAGAGGAATGGCAAGGAAAGCGATTGAGAAAGGTGAAGGGAAAGGGATCCTTAAGAGAAGCGGGGGGGATCTCCGGAAGGTTACATCGGAGGAGGTTTTTAAGGCCGCCCGGGAAGGAGACGAAACAGCCCTTCACGTTTTTAAAGAGATGGGTGGATATTTAGGGCTGGGACTGGTGAACCTCGTCAACCTCTTCAATCCCGAGAAGATTGTGATCGGCGGCAAAGTCTCAAGAGCATGGGACTATTTTATTGGGAGCGCAATAGAGGTTGTTGATCAAAGAGCCATGAAAGGGCAGAGGGAGAGGGTTGAGATTGTCCAGGGCGAATGCGGAGATGATGCGGGAATATTGGGTGCGGCTTATACAGCGCTGAAATTGGAATAATGGAATATTGGGTATCAGGAAAGAAAATTAAAATTGGAAAAGTGGAATATTGGGTTTCAAGAGGAAAAAAATAATAAATCTTATTCTATGAATTTCCCATTTTTCCAGTATTCCAGTGTTCCGTTATTCCATATTTGATCTATATTATTTGATTTTCCAGAGGGTGCCCGAGGGGGTGTCTTCCAAAATGATCCCTTTTGAGAGAAGGCTGTTTCGGATCTCATCCGCTTTCTTCCAGTCCTTATTTTTTCTTGCTGCATTTCTCTCCCCGATAAGGTTGAGAACCTCTTCTTCTGAGAGGCCTATGTTTTTCAACCCTTCTTTTTTCTGCCTGTCCATATAAGCACCCGGCTCTTCCCGAAACAGGCCGAGAATCCACCCCATTTTTGAGAAATGACCATATCCCTGACTGAGTAATGAGCGAATTTCGTCGGTGGGTTGGCCCCCCGAAAAACCCAGCAGGCCATTTAAAGCTGTTTGAAGGTCGTAAAAGTATCCAAGGGCCTGAGCGGTATTGAAATCGTCATCCAGGGCCTCTTCGAATCGTGCTTGAAAGGACTCGATCGTCTTCTGGGAATTCCCGATGGAGAAAGAATCTTCTTTCTTTTGTTTTGCGGAGACATGTTTTTTTAATTCCTCCTGAATCGCATGGAGTGTGATATAAAACCGGTCCAATCCTGTCTTGGCTTCCAGGAGGCTATCTTCCGAATAATCGACAGGGCTCCGGTAGTGATGTGAGAGGAAGAAGAGCCGCAGGGCTTCCGGATGCCATTCGTTGAGGATCTCTTTGATGGTTAAGATGTTTCCGAGCGATTTGGACATCTTCTCCCGGTTGATATTGACAAAACCATTATGGATCCAGTAGCGGGCAAAAGGCTTGCCGGTTGCGGCTTCGGATTGGGCGATCTCATTCTCGTGGTGGGGAAAGACAAGGTCTCTCCCTCCGCCATGAATATCGAGTGTCTCTCCAAGATACTTCTGACTCATGACCGAACATTCGATATGCCAGCCCGGCCTCCCTTCTCCCCAGGGGCTTTCCCAGAAAGGCTCTCCGGGCTTGCTCGATTTCCATAGGGCGAAGTCGAGAGGATTCTCTTTCTTTTCATCGATCTCTACCCGCGCGCCGGCCTGCATCTCTTCGAGGTTCCTTCCGGAAAGCTTGCCGTAGTCCTTAAATTTCTCCACCGAGAAGAAGACATCGCCATCCCTCGGATAGGCAAATCCTTTCTCAATGAGGGTTGAGATGAGGTCGATCATGCCGGAGATATGTTCCGTGGCCTTAGGCTCAACAGAGGGCTTCTCCAGCCCGAGGCCTCCCATATCGATATAAAATTCTTCGATGTATTTCTCGGCGATTGTCCTGTAGTCCACCCCCTCTTCATTGGCCTTTTTAATGATCTTATCGTCGATATCGGTGAAGTTCCGGACAAAGGTCACATCGTATCCCCGATGGCGTAAGTATCGGTAGAGGGTATCAAAGACGATTGCCGAACGGGCGTGGCCAATATGGCAGAGATCATAAACCGTTACCCCGCAGGCATACATCCCAACCCGATTTCCACGGAGGGGAAGAAAATCTTCCTTTTTCCCTGTCAGAGTATTGTATACACGAAGAGTCATAAATCTATCCAAAAACGGAATAATGGAATAATGGAATGGTGGAATGATGTGATTAAAAATGACTCTTGCTGAAAACCCATTGTTCCAATATTCCATCGCTCCAATATTCCAGATTTCTCAAGAAAGCTCCAGAGCCATTTTCAATCGATTGATCATCCTGTCTTTACCGAGGAGAGGGAGGATTTTTACCAGCTCCGGACCTTTCATCTTTCCGGTGATTCCCGCCCGGAGAAGGGCGTAAAGAGATTTACCCTTTCGTCCCGTCCTGCCTTCGAACCGGACAAGCAGGGGAGATCCCGAATCTCCTTCCATTTCGGAGAAACCCTCTAAGACATTTAAAATCGTTTGAAGCGCTTCCCGGTTTTCAGGGGAGATCAGGACGGCCTTTGCTTCTTCACTGAAGGAGAATAGCGCATCGAAAAAAATTCCTAAATATTCCTCAACCTGCGAGAGAATGGAGAGGTTCTCTTTCAGAAGACCGCAGATTTGAGCAAGATATTCTTGATCCATCTGTTTGACCGGGATTCCGGCCTTCTCAAAGTAGGAGAGAAGTAACCGGACGAGTCGACCGTTATCCGTTTTACGGATGTAGTGGCTGTTAAGCCATTCCAATTTTTTGCGGGAATGGATGGGAGCATTTCTTGAGAGAGCAGTGAGGGAGAATGCTTTGACGATCTCCTCCGGGGTGAGAATCTCCTCTCCGGAGGGAGAGGTCCATCCCAGGAGGACGAGATAATTCAGAAGAGCCTCCGGTAGAAAACCTTCCTCCCGGTACTGGGAGACCGCTGTGGCGCCATGGCGTTTGCTCAAGGGGGACCGGTCCGGACCGAGAATGAGGGGATGGTGGGCGAAAACCGGAGGTTGCCATCCCAGGGCGCGATAGACCAGGATCTGCCTGGGGGTGTTGGAGAGGTGGTCGTCTCCCCGTATGACATGGGTGATGCGCATCGAATGGTCGTCGATGACACAGGCAAAGTTGTAAGCCGCCATCCCATCGGAACGGACGATGATGAAATCACCGAGCCCATCCGAATCGAAACTCATCCTTCCATGGATGAGGTCTTCAAAGACGACCATTCCCCTATCCACCCGAAACCGGAGGACGGGCCGGAGACCTTCTGATTCCATTTCTGAGATCTCCCGTTGGGAGAGGGAGCGACATTTTCCATCATACTTTGGCATCATGCCCCTGGCGAGCTGCTCTTTTCGAAGGGATTCGAGCCTTTCAGGGGAACAGAAACATTTATAGACTTTTCCTTCCCCGAACAGGTTCTCCGCATACTCACGATAAAGGGGAAGCCGCTCGGATTGACGATAGGGACCATTCTGTCCAACTCCATCAGGCCCTTCCTCCCAGAGAATCCCCAGCCACCTGAGGTCCCGGAGGATCGCCTCGATGGAGGCTTCGGTCGATCGTTCCACATCGGTATCTTCGATCCGCAGAATGAATGCGCCTCCTTCCTTTCGTGCAAAGAGATGGTTGAAGAGGGCAGTGCGGGCATTTCCGATATGGAGAAGTCCGGTGGGAGCAGGAGCGAAGCGAACACGCACGTTTGAAGTCATTTGGGACCTTTAATCATTCTTATAGTCGCTTAGTGAATTAACATCGACAAAAAAATGTTGATGATTTGGGAAAACCAAATGTTAGCCGAAGGCTTTAGCCTGCGCGTATCGGCCTCCAATGTAATACCGACCCTGAAACGCAACCTAAAGGTTGCGGCTACCAGGAAATAACTGCCCCGAAGGGGCCACCTCTTCCAGGCGAAGTCCCGGATGAGGCGTAGATTCTTACACGATAAAATCTTAGAATTTATCTCTAATATTTATACGCAAATATACATAAAAAAATCTCCCCTCCCCAACGTGGGAGGGGATTGGGGGAAAATGCCAAATATTTTTGTTTAATTCTCTTCTACCAGGGCTACGGCATAGGCGGCGATTCCTTCTCCCCTGCCGGCAAAGCCCAGCCCTTCCGTCGTGGTGGCTTTCACATTGATCCTGGCCGTGTCGATTTCGAGGACCTGGGCAATTTCATTAACCATCCTGGGAATGAAATCCGATAGTCTCGGTTTCTGAGCGACGATCGTCGCGTCAATATTGAGGAGGTGAAATCCTTTCTCCTTCACCTTGGTCATCACCCTTTCTAAAAGAAGGGCGCTCTTGATGTCTCTGTATTGGGGGTCGGTGTCCGGAAAGTGTCGTCCGATATCCCCTTCTGCAATGGCCCCCAGCAGGGCATCACAGATGGCATGGAGGAGAACATCGGCGTCGGAGTGGCCCTGGAGCCCGTAGAGGTAAGGGATACGGACCCCTCCGAGGATCAAAGGCCGATTCGGTACGAGAGAATGGACATCATAACCGAACCCCACCCTCATTCCTCTTCTCCTTTTGTATGGTTTCTCATCTTAAGGATAAGATTTGCCAGCATGAGATCTTCCAGTGTGGTAATTTTAATATTCGTGTAAGACCCCGGAAGGATGTGGATCTTCTTCCCTAATCGCTCAACAAGGGAAGCATCATCGGTGCCGATATAGCCGTCCTCCGTGGCCTTGAGATAGGCTTCTCTGATGAGAGAGGCTTGAAAGGTCTGGGGGGTTTGAGCTTGCCAGAGGGATTCCCTCTCCAGAGTCTTGAGGACCGTTCCGTCCGGATGGGCCATCTTAATGGTGTCCTTCACCGGCATGGCAATGATGACCGCCCCAAAACGGGCGGCGGAGCGGATCGATTCTTCGATCATCTCTTTCGTGACAAAAGGCCGGACCCCGTCATGGATGACGATGATCTCCGCATCTCCGGGAAGTCCATCAAGCCCATTCCTGACAGAGTCCTGTCTCTGTTTTCCACCCGGGATGATCCGGGAGATCTTCCTGTACCGGAATTTTTCGATGATTTCTGTCAGGCAATAGTCTTGATCCTCGCGGCCAACCACCAGGAGGATGGAGCGGATGAGAGGGCAGGCGTCAAAACGATCAAGGGTATGGGCAAGAATGGGTTTTTCCCCCAGGGAGAAGAACTGTTTCTTTCTTCCCTCCATGAACCGCTGACCCTTACCGGCAGAGACGATCACCGCGTCGGCTTTCATCATTCGACAATAAAACTACATGGAATAATGGAATGTTGGAATACTGGAATAATGGGCTGTTTAGAATCTTGGAAATTGATTTTTCCATTTAGACCCAACATCCCATCTTTCCCCGCCTACCGGCAGGCAGGCATTATTCCAACCTTCCTTTAGAATTCGCTGTCCAGGGGGTAATAATTATCCTTTCCCCTGTTTTCCCGGCTCGCCTCCTCTTTCAGGCGGGCGAAGATCATTCTCCCGGCGGGCGTCTGAAGGACACTGGTCACAACGACATCAATACTTTTTCCTATCTGCCGCCTTCCATTGTCCACGACGATCATGGTGCCATCATCGAGATAGGCCACTCCCTGCCCCATCTCTTTCCCTTCTTTAACGATTTTGGCATTGATCTCCTCTCCGGGGAGGACGACAGGTTTTACAGAGTTGGCCAGGGCATTGATGTTGAGCACCTCTATTCCCTGAAGCCCGGCGACCTTGTTGAGGTTGGAATCGTTGGTGATGATCTTTCCCTGGACCTCTTTGGCAAGCTCGATCAGCTTGGCATCGACCTCTTTGACCGAGGGGTAGTCCGTGTCCACAATCCGGACATCCACATCGATCTGCTTCTGGATGTGGTGGAGAATTTCAAGACCCCTTTTCCCCCTGGTTCGCTTGATAGGATCGTGGGAGTCGGCGATGTGCTGAAGTTCACTGAGGATAAATTGGGGGATGAGAAGAGGGCCCTCCAAAAAGCCCGTTTCCGCGATATCGGCGATGCGGCCGTCGATGATGACGCTTGTATCCAGAATCTTGGCAATGCCATCCCTGGGAGAACCTTTTCCCATGGATTTCCAATCCTGCGGACCGCGGGAAAGATGGAATTCCCCTCCTTTTTTTAAACCGATCCGGAGCCCGATATATCCGCACACCCCGTAGAGTAACCCGAATAAAGGCAGGGCGGTCTGTTGTTCGCCAAAAAGAAAGGGGAAAAAGGCATTGGAAATGAGATTGGCTAAGATGATTCCAAGGATCAGTCCAATAAGGCTTCCTAAAAGATTTTTTAAAGAGACTTTTTTCAACCGATCCTCCATGAGGAGGGTCAGGGCGGAGAGAAAAAGACCCCCGAAGAGTCCCCATAAACCCATCCGGGGCGAAAATCCCTTTGTCAGAAAGTATCCGCTTGCACCGCAGATGAGAAACAAAAAAAGACGTAGAATCCAGGTGTCCAAATCGTTCACCTCCTTTCAATGAAGTTTTGATGGATTGAATGAAAAGACGGGGAAAATCGATGTCTATGCGCCAAAGATCGTCCGGATCTCTTTCAGGATTTCAGACTCTTTCACATTCTTGGCGACGGCCAGCTCCTTCACCAGGAGGGTCTTGGCCGTGTCCATAATTTTCTTCTCACCGAAGGAGAGCTCTTTTTCGGCCCTCAGGAGGTGAAGGTCCCGAAGGACTTCCGCAATTTCATAGATCGATCCCGTATTAATTTTTTCCATGTACTCCCGGTATCTCCGGTTCCAGGTCTGATTATCCAGGGTGATCTCCCTGTCTTTCAGGATCCCGATCACCTTCCGGGCATCGATCTTCCGGATCACCGTTCTCAGGCCGGCGGACTTTACATTGTCTTCGGGGACCATGATGGTCATCCCGTTATCGACGAAGCGAAGGATATAGAAGCTCTGCTCCTTACCCGATATACGCTTGGTCTCAATGGCTTCAATCACTCCTACCCCGTGACCCGGGTAGACTGCTTTATCACCGATATTAAACATAATTTTCGTCCCCTTTCCTCATGATTCACGATTCAAAGAGGTTATCTTTTTCTCCCGTATATCAGCCTGACTGTTGAGGTGAGAACGGGCAGTTGAGTGAGGTCTCAAGATCCTTCTCGTCCGGCAAGTTTCAATATATCCTCTTCGTTAGGCCTTTTCCCCTGAATCAACTTTCCGACAGAAGCGTCCATTCCAAAGATAGTTGAGATCTGAATCTTCCCCTTGACCTCTCCTCTTTCTCCGGGATTTCCAGGCCGGAGCACCTCCATCACATCTCCCACCTTCAGGCCGCTTAATCTACCGGCATTGATGTAAACCTCTTCCCCGTCGACCCTGGCTACCCGGCAGAACCAGTCCAGACGGTCCAGTTCCCTTGATAGGGACCGACTGATTTCGGAAAGGGTCAGGTCAAAGGCCTTTCCTTTTGCCTTCTCATCGGAGAAGAGCCCCTTCTCTTTGGTGGGGACAATGGAGTTCTGGGCCGCAAGTGTTTTGAGTGTTTTGCCGGAGAAGGTATCGATGATTTTCATCTCTATCTTGATGATCGCAGTCGACGTCCCATCCTGGTCCTGTGCTCCTTTTGTGGTGAAGACATAGGGACCTAAGATCTCTCCGAGCACGATGGCATGGATTCCGAAGGTCTCGCTGAGCATTCTTGAGGTTTTCGGGGATTCCAGATCGGATGGAGAGATCCCCCTGGCTTCCAGAAATCCCTTTACCAACTGATAGTCAACAAAGAGAACCTGGAGGGGTCTTCGCATCATCTCTTTCATCAGTCTTTCAGCCAACCAGTCGCCGAAGGCCTCTTCGGCAGAAGTGGTCCGGTCATTAAAGTGGGCAACCACCACTTTCTTCTTTAAATGAGCGACGGGAGAGACTGAAACGGATGTTGAAAGAGCCTCTTTTTCCGGCAGGAAAGAGGGTGATCGGGTTGTGGCGCCAGAAAGCGTTTTCCTTCCCTCCTCACCGCGTATCGATGGAGCGGCAAATGCCTCTTTTTTTGCCAGATACTCCTCCACAGGAATCAAGAGATATTTGGGTTGATTCCCTCCTTCGGAAACCCGGGGATTGATGACCTTCACGTATTCGTGTTTGTCGATAATAATGACTTCCTTATCCACCAATTCCTTCATCTTCGCCTTATGAGGAGGCCCCTTTTTAAACGGAAACCAGGATGGTGTGGAACAGGCAAAAAGAAGGAAAAGGGTGAAAAGTGAGAGAAAAACAGGAAGATAGCGTTTCGTTGCGTTTGATTTCATCTTTTCCTTTAGGCGAGTAATTAACTATACCCTAAAATTGTGAAAAAATCAACGTAGAAATCGGAGATGTCATTTAAGGCAACCTCTAAAAATGTCATTCCTGCCCCGGTCTTCACCGGGATAAACTCCAGCAGGAATCCATAAGTTCTTGACATAACAGGACTCCTGCCTGCGCAGGAGTGACGAATTGGGAATTATTAGAGGTTCCCTTAAGAATTAAAAGTGCACCGTTTTTTATGGATTTAAAGTTTAAAAGTGCACACCTAATCTGTTTAAAGTTGGCCATGGCACGTGCTTCAATTGTGACCAAACCATCACACGATTGAAATCAGTAGCTCCTCCCTCTCCCGCTGGAGGCTGTGTCGCAATGTGGGAATTGGGATGTTTGTCATTCTGAACGAAGTGAAGAATCTAATGATTTCAACTGAATCGATCATAGAGATTCTTCGGCTATTGCCTCAGAATGATATTACGACACAGTCTCCTGGCGGGAGAGGGTTGGGGTGAGGGTGGATTAGGAATAACCCCCTCACCTTCATCCTCTCCCCTTTGGGAGAGGAGATTTAAAGGTGTGCACTTTTAGATTTTAGCTAACACACAGAAATTAGAGGAAATGGTTTTTATTTTTTTAAGATGAGCCGGTGAATTCAAGACAATATTAATGAAAATAGGGTGTTATGAGTTTTTAAGCGCTGCGGGCAAGGAAGGCGAGGACTTTCTGGAGGTCTTCCGGCGTGTCAACACCGATGGGTTCATAATCAACCGGAACAACTTTGATTTTATAACCATTTTCCAAAGCCCGAAGTTGCTCCAGTTTCTCTATTTTTTCCAATGGGGTGGGTTTCATTTTGGCAAACCGCAAGAGGAAAGCACGTCGAAAGACATAGAGCCCTATCGTTTTAAATACCCTTTTTGAAAAAATACCTCTTTTTTCGACAGGCTTACGGAGAATTTGCTCCATATTAAGATCGCGGGGAAAGGGGATGGGAGAGCGTGAGAAGTAGAGGGCGAAACCTTTTTGATCCACAACCACCTTCCCCTGGTTGGGGTTGAGCCAGTCCTTCACATCCTCAATCCTTGTCATCAAGGTGGACATATCCAGGGTTTCGTCTTTCAGGAGAGGGCGGATGGCTTTATCAATGATAGAGCCTTTGATCAGAGGTTCATCTCCCTGAACATTGACAATAAATTCGGACCTGAGCTTGCGGGCAACCTCTGCCACCCGGTCGCTTCCGGAGGGATGACCTGGAGAGGTCATCACAGCTTTTCCTCCAAACCTTTGAACCGCCTCCAGGATCCTCTGGTCGTCGGTGGCCACAATGACTTCCTCGATCAATTTCGATTGGCCCACCCCTTCATAGACCCATTGAATCATCGGCTTGCCCAGAATATCGACAAGGGGTTTCCCCTCGAACCGTTTCGAACCATATCGCGCAGGAATAACGGCAATGACCTTCATAGGGTTCTAATCCCCCTGCTTCCCCTCATCAAAAGAAGGATCCCGTGAAACGCATGGACTCCTCCCTTTGGAAAAGGGAGGTCGGGAGGGATTTTACAAAGTTTATTTCAAACCGCTATTTTTATTTAAGCAGATTAATACGGGACTGTCAATCTCATTTGCTCTTTCCCTCTTCCCGCCAGAGAGCAGCTAAGGCTTTTTTTTTAAAAACAATTCTCCTTGACAACCCGAATTATTATGATAGCCTGTCAAATAAAAAAGAAGGGAGGAACTGCTATGAAAAAGTTCACACGAATAATGGCGGCGGCAATACTTTTGGTGTTTTTGGCCACAATGGCCAGCGCTCAGGGTCTTCCCAAAGCGGAAACCCCCGAAGCAGTCGGATTCTCATCTGAACGGCTGAAGAAAATTTCTGCAGCATTGCAGGCCGATGTTGACAAGGGAGTGATTCCGGGTGCGGTCGTTACGATTGTTCGCAAAGGCAGAATCGCTTATTATGAACCCATTGGCTATCAGGACCGGGAGAAAAAAATCCCGATGAAACACGACTCGATCTTCCGCGTCGCCTCCATGACCAAGCCCTTTACTTCCCTTGCGGTCATGATGCTGGTGGAAGAGGGTAAAATCCAATTGGGCTATCCAGCTTCCCGCTATCTTCCGGAGTTCAAAGACCTGAAAGTGGGTGTCGAGAAGACGGACGCCGCAACCGGCCGGAAGGAGCTGGTTTTAGTTCCTCCCGATCGCGAGATGACGGTCCAGGATTTGTTACGCCACACCTCCGGAATCACTTACGGCATTTTCGGTAAATCAATGGTCAAGGACCTCTATAATGTTAAAGGTGGAAATCCTTTCGATTTTAATCAGACGAATGCTGAGATGGTAGCCAAGCTTTCCAAATTGCCTCTCCAGTATCAACCGGGCACGGCCTGGGATTACTCCATGTCTACGGATGTATTAGGCCGCATCGTCGAAGTGGTTTCCGGTCTTGAACTGGATGCTTTTATTGCAGAGCGGATTGCGAAACCGCTTAAACTTTCTGACACCGGCTTCTGGGCAGAGGGTGAAAAGCAGGCCATGCGCGTAGCCGAACCGCAAGTGGATCCGGCGACCGGCAAAAGGCCACCGTTGTTTCATGACTCGATGCAGCGTCCCAAATGGATCGCGGGCGGCGCCGGCATGTTATCGACAGCGACTGATTATGCGCGTTTCTGCCAGATGTTTTTGAATGGAGGCGTGCTGGAAGGGGTTCGATTGGTTTCCCCTAAAACCATCGGACTGATGACGGCCAACCACCTTCCTCCCGGCATTCCGTTCAGCCCGGTAAGCTACCCATTGTTTCAAGCAATCATCCCGAGTCCGGAGGTGGGGCAGGGGTTTGGATTAGGTTTTGCCGTGCGTACCGAGGCTGGCCGGAATGCACTTCATGGGTCAGTGGGCGATTATTTTTGGGCGGGGGCCTATGGGACGTATTTTTGGATCGACCCGAAGGAGCAGATGGCTGTCGTCCTGATGATGCACGCACCGCCCCTGCGGTTGCACTACCGCTACCTCATGCGAGGCGCGGTGTACCAGGCTATGGTAAAGTAGGGGGGATGCCTTCTTTTGATTTATGAAAAAAGAATATATCATGGCCCTGGATCAGGGGACCACGAGTTCCCGGGCGGTGATTTTTGATCACCGGGGGAAAATCGTCGGTATGGCGGCCAAAGAGTTCAAGCAGATCTATCCCCGTCCCGGATGGGTCGAACATGATCCTGCGGAATTATGGAACTCGCAATTGGAAGCTGCCCGGCAGGCGCTTGATTCCGTCAATCTTTCACAGCGAAACATCGCGGCCATCGGAATCACGAACCAGCGGGAGACCACTTTAATCTGGGACAGGGAAAGCGGCCGGCCGGTGCATAATGCTATTGTGTGGCAATGCCGAAGGACCGCTCAGAGTTGTTCCGAAATCAAGAAGACAAGATTCGCCCAAGAGATTCGCAGGAAAACGGGATTGGTAATTGATGCCTATTTTTCAGCCACCAAGATTCAATGGATTTTGGACCATCGGAAGGCGATCCGCCGGGCAGCGGAAAAAGGGAGGCTGGCCTTTGGCACGGTGGATAGCTGGCTGCTATACAATCTCACGGGGAAGAAGCTCCATATCACAGATTATTCTAACGCCTCCCGCACCCTGCTTTACAATATTCATGATCTTTCGTGGGATGGTAAGATCTTAAAATATTTTCATATTCCCAAAGAAATCCTGCCGGTTGTCAAAGCTTCCAGCGAGATCTACGGAAGTACATCTCCTGAGTCTTTTTTAGGGAGGGAGATCCCCATTGCGGGAATCGTGGGAGATCAACAGGGAGCTCTTTTCGGCCAGACCTGTTTCCGCAAGGGCCTTTCCAAGAATACCTACGGAACAGGTTGCTTTTTGCTGATGAATATAGGGCGGAAGCCTCTGCTTTCAAGAAAAAATCTTCTGACAACGATCGCCTGGGGGATCGGCCGGAAAATCGAATATGCCTTGGAAGGAAGCGTTTTTATCGCAGGAGCCGTAGTCCAATGGCTCCGGGATGAGTTAAAGATGATTCAGCAAGCCTCCGATAGCGAAAGGTTGGCTGGCAGCATCCGATCCAATGAGGGCGTCTATTTTGTCCCGGCCTTCGTCGGCCTGGGAGCGCCTTACTGGGATATGTATGCCCGGGGATCGATTTTTGGATTGACCCGTGGAACGACGCTGGCTCATATTGTCCGGGCCGCCTTAGAGTCAATTGCCTATCAGACAAGGGATGTGCTGGAATGCATGGAAGAGGATTTCGGAACGGGATTGAAGGAATTGCGGGTCGATGGAGGAGCGGCTGCCAATGAGTTCCTCATGCAATTTCAAGCCGACATTCTGGGGGTTCCGGTAGTCATCCAGGAAACCACTGAGACGACTGCCTTGGGAGCCGCCTACCTTGCTGGTTTAGCCGTAGGGTTTTGGAAGGACCAGCAGCAGATCGCCGCAAATTACAGAGTGAAGAGGAAGTTCATTCCCCGGATGAGTTTTAAACAAAGAGAATCTCTTTACCGAAGGTGGAAGAGGGCCGTTGAAAGGACAAAAGGGTGGGAACAGGAAGAATCGTGAAGCGACATGGAATCAGGGATGTTTTTTTGAATTGGCAGGGGATTTGTTTTTTAAGAGAATTGGGTAAGATGGAAGGGTAAATATTAGCCTTTTGCAGAAGAGGGGAGTATATGGGATTGACTCACGTCACAGTAGCCCTTAAAGCTTTGGAATCTGCTAACGGAACCTATGAGGCAGAATTTCTCGTCGATACGGGAGCTATAGATTGTCTTGCTCCCGGAGTGGAATTGAAGCGGATAGGGGTGAAAGCTGTGGGAACTACAGTCTATGAGCTGACTGATGGTACTCTGAAGGAGTACCCATTTGGATTGGTTCAGATCTCTTTTATGGGTGAGATTACTGCGGGACGGGTCATCTTCGGCCCCGATGACTCAGAGCCATTGATGGGTGTAACCGCACTCGAATCCGTGGGGATTACGGTTGACCCGGCAAACCGCACCCTTAAGCGGCTGCCTGCGATCCCGTTGAAATAGGAATTGAATCATAGCTATTCTCAGAGAGGAACGCCAAGTGCGTTCCCCTTTTTATTGCGTTATTCCACTCTCCTTCACTTGTTCGGAGAAAAGGTAAGCGCTGAGAAAATAAACCTGCCCCCGTGACTAATAAAGGGAACCACTCAGAAAATATGTTCGATGTCCATTGAGATTCTTGCCAGTGGTCCCGAATGGGAATATATCAACGTACGCCGACCTTTGTTCTATCTTAAGTAATCTATCTGAAAAGGTTCTCAGTGGGTAGTGTTTGAACCAAATGATGAACCCCTTTAACTCGCCACAGTCAATACACCCGTAATACATAGCCTAAGAAAAGACAGCTGTCTCTTTTAGAATACAGTTTTTCCTTGACAACACAAAATATTGTGGTAGCTTTTCACATGAATAGAAAAGTTCCTGAAATAGGGAAAGATCTCTACAAATCCTTCCTTAACAAAAGAGAGGTATTCCCCCTCTTTGGCCGCTGGCCCATAGGGCCTCTGACCCGGAGGGCAAAGAGGGGATAGGGGAGATTTTCCGAATGAAACGCCCGTTTCTGTGGACAGCCTCACGGATTTCCACCTTGAGAGGAGGTTTTTATGCCGAATGGACAGGATATTAAAGTCAATTTCCCTCCAAATCTTCAAGGAGGGGTTTATTCAAACAATATGGTCGTCACCCACACAAAAGAAGAGTTCATCCTCGATTTCCTAATGGTTGCGGCACCGGCAGGCGCCGTTACTGCAAGGGTCATTGTCAGCCCGGGCCATATGAAAAGAATTCTTGCAGCCTTACAAGACAACATTATGAAGTATGAAAATACCTTCGGCACAATCCAGATAGCCGAGGAACCCAAGGGCAAGATATTATCCTAAGAAATACATTAATCCAGCGATAAAAATGTCATGCTGAACTTGGTTCAGCATCTCGTTTTGTGTTTTTGGGTGAGATCCTGACACGTAGTGGTGAACAGACGTAAATAAACGAGTTCAGGATGACAGGCCCAGGAAATTTCAAATATTTTTGTTTAGAATTTGGGCGGGAAAGTGAGCGCTAAGAAAATAGACCTGACCCTGCCGATAAATGAAGAAAAAATCGTTTAAAGAGCTTTTCGATCAGGCAAAGAGACGGGATACCTATTGGGTTGCCTCTCTCATTCTCGATTTTACTGAGGGACTTCATAAAATGATGGAGGCAAACGGAGTCTCCAGGAGCGAGCTTGCACGACGCCTTGAATCAGCCCTGCTTATATTACTAAGGTGCTTCGTGGCAATGTCAATTTCACATTAGATTCAATGGTGCGTTTGGTAAGGGCAGCAGGGGGGGAGGTCAGCCTTCATGTTGCACCTAAAGCTCAGAAGAAAAGAAACGATTTTTATAGAAAACAAGGGATGAAAAAGGCCGCCTAATCCAAAGTTAATGAGAAGAATTCGAGAGTGTCAAAAAGAAGCCTGACCCCGGACTCCTTTCTATGAAATGGCATAATGAGAACTTAATCAGGAATGTAGAATCAGGGCTTCAGCCTTGGCGGAATTTGGTGGAAAAGGCGAACGCTAAGAAAATAGACTTGACCCCATCCCGGCGATGTCAAAGGAGGTAGCCATGCTAAAATACTCCCGAGCCACACTCGAGGAAAGGGAATTGGAATCGAGAATAATCCGAGTTCCTGAATTAATTGAGGAGGGTTTGACCTATCTTGAACATCAACGAGGCACTGGCGAAGGAAGACTTGATATACTATTCGTTGACGCCAATAAGACATTAGTAGTAGCAGAGCTAAAGGTAGTCGAAGATCTTAATATGCTCTTTCAAGCTTTAGACTATTAAGGTGGACCCAATTGTCAAGACAATAATTTGACAAAGTTAAGTTACACTTTGGAGTCTGAAGTTACTTATTCTGGAAGAGAGAGATGAGAG
>MGQQ01000146.1:0-24915 GCA_001798855.1 Deltaproteobacteria bacterium RBG_16_49_23
AACACTTATAGAGGTTCAATCCCGTCTGAGACGGAACTGCAGAGAGAAAAGAATCCCTCTGCGACCTAGAAACGATGCCGTGCCCTCATGCCGTCCTATTCAACACGTCGGGGTAAGGTCCCCAGTTAGTTACGGGTTCGGGTGAGGGGCAGAACCTGACCAACATGGCACGCTGATCAAAATATGAGGAGCGGGACGGACCGCCAATCAAATCATGGGCTACCGGGCCAAAGTGGCATACCATCAAGTTGGCATTCTAAGATGCATGGGTTTTCTTGACCCTGATGGATGCAGGTGCATGCTCGTGCCCAGAGAGGTTCCAGTTAGGCGGCAGGCTGATCCATCCCCTCCAATATTTAGAGACCGAGGAGCTGTTTTTGGTTAAAAGCCTCCTTGTTTTTAAGCATGAAATAGACGGCCCGCCCGAGCTTGTGGGCGAGGATAGAGAGGGCCTTGGCTTTACCGTGTTTATGGGTAAGCCTTTGGAGAAACTTTTTGGCCGGTTCATTGCCCTTGAGGAAAAGGACGGCAGCCTCGGAGAAAGCCCATTTTAGATGGGCGTTACCGATCTTTTTACCACTGGAGCCGTATTTTTTGCCGTTGGATTCTTTGATGCACTTGACCAGACGGCAGTAGGAGACGAAATCCTGGACAGAGGGGAAGCGTTCAATGGATTCGATCTCGTAGAGGATGACCAGGCCGAGGATTCTTCCGACCCCGGGAATGGTTTGGAGCAGGGCATAGGATCTGAGGTCGTGTTCTTTGGCACAGGCGATGATATCGTGTTCGAGCTGGGTCAAGAGGTGGTCATAGGCTTGGATGAGTTCCAAGTCAACAGCCATGTTCTTTTGGACGGAAGGGTCATCGAAGCGTTGGGCGATGCCTGAAAGGATTAAGGGGACGTAGCTCACAATGATCACAATTGTTTTTCATCTCGGGAGATCTTTCTCCTCATAGCCATCGCAATGGCTGAACCCCCTACTTACAACCTCCTCACAATTTCAATCATCGACATTCCCATCTCTCTGCTTACAAATAAGCCATCTCGGCCCTCACCTTCGACACCCTCCAACGCTCTTTCCTCATCCTCTCTCCCACCAACTCCGGTCGCCTTCCTAACCCCTTTCCTTCTTCGATGAACTTCCGGCAAGCCCAAATCAAAGCATAAGTATAAATAGCCAACAGCTCCGTAAATCCCTTCAGGCTTGGGCAAGACCTGCATCATATTCTGCGAGGGGGAAGCAGATTGTTTTCTTGATCTGAGTACGATGCTTGGCGATCTCTTCCAGTCGCTTATAGACGGGCGCGTCAAAATACTGCTCGCCACATTTGTCGCATACCCAGGCGGGTACACGATCGAGGCCTTAAATATTATCAATCGGCTTCATTGGTCGGGGATTCCGCTATCGCTCCATCTCCGCCAGTGAGCCGTGACGATAATCACTTAGAAGATCAATCAATAATAACGCTTGACAATAATATCGACTCCCGTTAACATTTGTTTATGCTAAAGAGCTTTCGTTGCAGAGAGACCGAGAAGCTCTTTCTACGGCAACGGTCACTTCGATTCTCTGCTGATGTTCACCGTATAGGTTTACGGAAGCTGCTCTTGCTCGATGCTGCGGAGAAATTAGAAGACTTACGTATACCGCCAGGGAATCGCTTGGAGAAACTTACAGGCAATCGCCAAGGGCAACATAGCATTCGCATCAATGACCAGTGGCGTATATGTTATCGCTGGTCAGAAGGCGATGCTTATGAAGTAGAAATCGTGGATTATCATTAGGAGGTCACCACTATGAGGAAAAAAATGCTTCCGCCTATCCACCCAGGTGAAATTCTTATGGAAGAATTTTTGAAACCGCTATGTATCAGCCAGTACAAATTGGCCAAAGACATCAATGTTCCGGCGCGTCGTATCAATGAGATTGTCCACGGTAAACGTTCCATCACCGCGGATACAGCTCTCAGATTGTCCCGCTATTTCAACCTGTCAGAACGGTTTTGGCTAAATCTTCAGGCGAGATATGACCTCGAAGTGGAAAAGGACAAGCTGCATAACCGAATCGAAGCTGAGGTGAAAGTATTTCAAATGCAGACCGCCTAACACTTTATTGCACCAGACGCCAAATAGCGCAAGGAAGGGCAACGGGCCCTAAAACAGAGATAGAAAATTGTTTTCCAGGTAAATCCCCCTCCCCTTGCGGGAGGGGGCGAGGGGGAGGGGTAACCCTAAAGGTGAACTATTCACCCTCACCCTAACCCTCTCCCGTCAAGGGAGAGGGAACTATTTTAAAATTTCTAAATCGGGATTTGGGAACGGGGGCGGCCCTTGTCATTGGACAAAATGCAATGGGGACAGCGCCTATCATTTTGGTTTTCATGGCCTAACAATCGGTAATTTCTCTAACTGCCCATCAAATCTTCTCTCCAGTTCAGCGTCGGCAATAAACTCAGAAGCTACCACTACCCACCGCAATCCACAGCACCTTGTTATTAAGGTTGAGGAGGGGTATCTTAGTATGAATGTTGCTTCTGTCTAATTCACCCATGAAGTAGTAAGGGGTCCATAATTGAGAAGACATACTCTTCTGAAAATCTCCCCCCTGCCTTCGCCGAAGCGCCTGCCCTCCGCAAGGCTTCTGGAGGCGGGGCTTCGCGCAGGCAGGTCGCCCCTCTTTGCCCTCCGGGCCAGAGGCCCTATGGGCCGGCGGCTAAAGAGGGGTAATTCCGTCCGGCGCCAGAGTCCCAATAGCGGCCTTGGAGTAAGTAATGCGGCTCTGGACGGCGGCGCCTCCCTTTTGTCTCCGACCCGGAGTGGTCTCCGACCCGGAGTGGTCTCCGACCCAGAGTGGTCTCCGACCCGGAGGGCAAAGGGAGGGAAGGAGGGATTTATCTTCAGTGTCTATACAATTATAGACTGACTAATAACTCTTGTTTTCGGGGGGTGAATAGGGTATAAATATCGAAAAGTGTTAACAAACCTCGTAAGAAGACCTTCGTTATTTTAACGGGAAGGCTTACATGAGGCTTTAAATACCATGTTCGTTTTAAAGCGAACTTTCTAACGGGGTAAATGGCGGTGGATAGAGTGAAAAAGGTGGGATTTTTTTTAGTTTTTTATGGGCTCGTCATCCTGTTGATGATCACGGGAACTTCTTATGCCCAGAAACAAACCAAAACCCTCACGATCCTTTACACCAATAATATCAACAGTGAGATCGATCCCTGCCCCACCTGAGACCAAAAGACACGTTTTGGCGGTCTGGCCAGAAGAGGCGCCTGGATCAAGGAGGTTCGTGAGAGCGGGGGGAAGGATCTGCTCATTTTAGATGCAGGCGACCTTCTCTTTAAAAGATATTCGGTTCCTGTTCCTGAAAATGAGATCAAGATGGCAACGGAAAAGGCAAAACTAATCATCGATAGTTTCAACCTCATGGGTTACGATGTTCTGGCTATCGGAGATGACGATCTCAGTCTGGGCAAAGAGTTTCTACTGGAGATGTCCAGGAGAGCGAAATTCCCTTTCCTCTCCTCCAATGTCATCGATGAATCATCAGGCAAACCGCTCTTCCAGACCCACCTCATAAAAAAGATGGATGGTCTTAGAATTGGAATCTTCAGCCTCATCGCGCCCGAAACTTTTCCAAATCCAAACGATCTTAGAAAAAAGGGGCTTGCGCTTCGTTCTCCCACTGAAACCGCTCAGGCCATGGTCAAAGAGCTCCAGCCGAAAACCGATATGATCATCCTCATCAGCCATCTTGGTTATCCCAAGGATGTGGAGCTGGCCCAGACCGTGCCGGGGATTTATCTCATTGTGGGCGGTCATACGGGAGTGAACCTTCCCTACCCCCCCATCATTAAAAACAGTCTGATCGTTCAGATGGCTCAGAAGGGATTGTATGGGGGAAGACTGGATCTCACCTTCAACAACAATGAACCTCATTTTTTTAATGCTTCAGAAAAAAGATCTTTTGAGAGCAGTCTGAACCAGTTCAAGGAGAGGGTCGCCATCTCCGATGTGACGGAAGTTGAGACATGGCTGCAATACAACATCGGCCCCTATTCCCGCATCCTCCATCTGGCCCGCTTATATCAGATAAGTCTTCCGGAGGAATTCATCCAGAACCTGAGAGACCTCATTGCCTCTTTAAAGACCCAGGATACTGAAAAACAGAAGGCCCTGAGGACAAAGGTCAAAGGGGAGGCCGAACAGATCCTCAAGCAGCTCCAGGACAGGAATGAATTCATTCACAACCTCATGGCTCTTGGAGAACAGATCAAAGACCACCCCGAGATCGGAAAGATGGTCGAAGCATTTCGCCTAAAATATCCGGAACCGGAAAAACCCGCTCCTCCAAGGCACGAAGTCCCCCGTCCCCAGAGCGGAGCTCCACAGAAGTGAAAATGGCAACGGCTGACTTAATCCTCCTTCATCCCCCCACCTATTACGATTTCAGAAAGAGACCCGGAATATACGGCCCCATCAGCGACGTGGTGCCATCCACCCCTATCTTTGAAATGTACCCCATCGGTTTTGCCAGCCTCTCGGAATATCTGGAACGGCATGGCCTGAAGGTCAGGATCATCAATGTCGCCCTGAAGATGCTCAAAGACGAAGGCTTCGATGTGGAGAGGCTTATCCGCAAGAACAGGCCTCTTGCTTTCGGCATCGACCTCCACTGGATGGCCCATGTCCACGGAGCGCTGGCCCTGGCCGAGATGATCAAACGGTTTCATCCTGATACCCCCGTCATACTGGGCGGGCTTTCCGCCACCTACTATCACGAAGAGATCCTTCGCCAGTATCCTTTTGTCGATTTTGTGATGAGAGGAGACTCGACCGAAAAGCCCCTGCTCCAGTTATTAAAGGCACTCAAGGAAAAAGGGGAATTTAAAAACATCCCCAACCTCACCTACCGGGATGGGAAGAATGTCATCCTGGCCAACCCCATCACCTATGTGCCCGAAGACCTCAATGATATCACGATCGATTATCGCCATATCATGAAGAAGGTTGTCAGGTATGTTGACCCGGTTGGCTACCAGCCCTTTGTCGACTGGTATTCCTATCCTGTGACCGCTGTCTTCACCTGCCGTGGCTGCATCTACCATTGCAAAACCTGCGGAGGGTCATCCCGGACTTTCCGGTCGATGGCCAATCGCACGAAGCCGGCCTACCGGGACCCGAGGCTTCTGGCGCAGGATATCTTCAATACCTCGGACCATCTCAATGCTCCCATCATGATCATCGGCGACATCTTCCAGCCCGGAGAAGAGTATGGCGCCGCTTTTCTCGGGGAGATGAAGAAAAAACCGATCGACAATCACATCGCCTTTGAATTTTTTGTTCCCCCCTCAAGGGCTCAGCTGGAGAGGATTGCCGAATCGGTAAAAAATTTTAATATCGAAATCTCACCCGAGTCTCACGATGAAGAGGTCCGAAAGGCATTCGGAAGGCCCTATGCCAATCAGCCGATGGAGAAAATGATTGCCGATGCAATCGACCTTGGCTGCAAGAGGATCGACCTCTTCTTCATGATCGGCCTTCCGAAGCAAACCTATCAATCGGTCCTGGAGACGGTCGATTACTGCCGGGGACTGTTGAAGCGATTCCAACCCTATGACAAGCTCGTTCCCTTCATCTCTCCTCTCGCTCCCTTCCTTGATCCCGGAAGCACGGTCTTCGAAGAGCCTGAAAAGTTTGGATACCGTCTCCTCTACCGGACCGTGGAGGAACACCGTCAGGCTTTAATGACGCCGAGCTGGAAATACATCCTCAACTATGAAACCGAGTGGATGGATCGCAATGAAATCGTGGCGAGCACCTATGAGTCCGGCAAGAGGCTGAATCGCCTGAAAGCCGAGTTTGGTTTGATCGACCGGAAGACAGCCGAATCGGTTGAGTTGCGGATCGAAAAGGCGCTTTCTATGATGGGAGAGATTGACCTGATCATGGCCTTGCCGGATCCCGTAGAGAGGGAATCCGCTCTTGAGTCGATGCTGAAAAAACCCCTTTCACTGGAGACCTATAGCATGTCCACGGTCTGTGAGAAGAGAGAACTGGAGTGGCCCACCCGATTTATCCGGATGAACTTTTTCAAGATTATCAAAACACTGATTGCGAGGAGGAAACCACCGCTTAGCCATGAATAAAAATAGCTAAACGGCATTGTATAACCCCAATTGAGCGAAAAATAATTCCTTCAACGAAATATTTCTCTGATAGTTGGGCCATTAGGAAGTTTTTTGAGCCTCATTTTAAAATCCCCCTCCCTCCGGGCCAGAGGCCCTATGGGCCGGCGGCAATCCCCCTTTTTCAAAGGGGGATGATGATGGGTACTCCCCTTTAGCAAAGGGGAGTTAGAGGGGATTTTCCCAAAATTATGGCTCAATTGGGGTATAATGCAAAATGTAAATTGAAAATTGCAAATTTTCAAAGCATTTTTTTGATTTTACACTTTTCATTTTGAAATCTATATTTTTCAATGAGGTGTAAGAGATGTCTCCGACCCTTCGCCAGCAGGTTCTTCGTAAGATACCGAGTGTGGATGAAATCCTTTCCAGAGAAGAGATCGTAGGTCTGTTGAGGGTGCACCCCAGAGCCGTGGTCGTGGAAGCCATCCGGAAAGGTCTGGGCCGATTGCGCAAAAAGGTCCTGCATCAGGAAGATCTCTCCGGCTGCGAGGAGACCCTCTTCTCCTTTGAAAATCTCTTCCCCCTCTTTCAGAAAGAGATTGACCTTCAGGTTCAACCCAGGCTTTGCCGGGTCATCAATGCCACCGGAATCGTGATCCACACCAATCTGGGAAGAGCCCCTCTCCACCCCCTGGCGCTCAAACAGATCGTAGAAGTGGCAAAAGCCTATTCCAATCTCGAATACGATCTTGCCCTGGGTGAGCGCGGCGATCGATATGCTCATGTGGAGGGAATCCTCTGCCGGCTCTCTGGCGCAGAGTCGGCCCTGGTCGTTAATAATAATGCCGGAGCTGTCCTGCTCTGTCTCAATACCATGGCAGAGGGAAGAGAGGTGGTCATTTCGAGGGGAGAGCTGGTGGAAATCGGAGGCGCCTTCCGGATTCCTGACGTGATGAAACGAAGCGGAGCCTTTCTCAGGGAGGTTGGGACGACAAACAGGACCCATCTCAATGATTATCAGAGGGCGATCGGTCCCGGGAGCGCTCTGCTCCTGAAGGTCCATACAAGCAACTTCAGGGTGATGGGCTTCACCGCGGAGGTCTCCCTTGATGAACTGGTCCAGATTGGGAGAGAGCATCATCTCCCTGTAATGGAGGATCTCGGAAGCGGCTGTTTCGTTGACCTCACCCGGTATGGATTGGAAAAGGAGCCCACGGTTCAGGAGACGATCCGGACCGGAGTCGATGTGGTCACCTTTAGCGGTGATAAACTTCTGGGAGGACCCCAGGCTGGAATCATCCTGGGAAAGAAGGATATCCTCGATTCGATCAAGCTTAATCCCCTGACACGGGCGCTGCGTATCGATAAGCTTACCCTGGCGGCTCTCGAATCCACGCTTCTTCTCTATCTGGATGAGCAGAGGGCGATGGAAGAGATTCCCACTCTCCAGATGTTAGGGCTGGATAGAAGGAAGCTGAAGAGCAGAGGCAGGCGCCTTTTGAAACGGCTGCAGGAGAAGCTCGGCAGAGGGTTTCAAGTCACTCTCAAAGAGGATGTCTCTCAGGTGGGCGGAGGAGCCCTTCCCCTTCAGGAACTCCCGACGATCGTCCTCTCCATTAAATCCCCTGACCGTTCCGTCAAAAGCCTTGAAGAAAGCTTGAGAAAAGGTATTCCCCCCATCATTTCACGGATCAGCAAAGAAGAGTTGATTTTCGATATGCGGACCGTCTCCGACGAAGAGATTCCTCTACTGGCCGCAGGGGTTGAAAAAGCGTTAAGCCAAATGAACGAGAAATGATCGATCCTAAATTCCAAATTCCAAATCCAAATTACCAGAGCAATAAAGAATATCCCCTCCCTTGGGAGACTATGTCGTAAGTCCGTTCATGGTTCGACAGAGCCTGTCCTGAGCGAACCGTTCGTCCCTTCGAGAGCCTCAGGGCGAACGGTTTTTTCCGAATGTCCTGAGCGAAGTCGAGGGAAGGGCTCACCGCGAACGGACCATGGCATATTAAAAAACAATTACTTAGCCGTACGTCCTGAGTGTGTCGAAGGGCGAGCGGTAATTGTGACACAGCCTCTGGAAGGAGGGGACTAAGGGGAGGGGGGGAAACCCCATGTTCACCCTCACCCCTACCCTCTCCCCTGCCTTCGCCGAAGCGCCTGCCCTCCGCAAGGCTTCTGGAGGCGGGGCTTCGCGCAGGCAGGCATCAAGGGAGAGGGGGATTATGGTATTTCCTTTATTTGTATGGGATTAAATTGCCATGGAAAATTTGGTTGAAGAGAGCACGAAATCTTTCTCTATTCAGGTAACAGAGGAAGGCCAGGGGAAACGCCTCGATCTGTTTCTCGCAGAAGCCAATCTGAGCCTCTCCCGGTCTCAGGCAAAGCATCTCATTGAACAGAAGATGATTCTTCTGAACCAGAAACCGGTAAAACCGAGCATTCATCTGAAAACAGGGAATGTTATTTCTGGAACGCTTCCTCAGCCGGCTTCTCTTTCCCTGAAACCCGAACCTATTCCCCTACTGGTACTTTACGAAGATCCTTCCATTATCGTCATCAATAAGCCAGCGGGGATGGTCGTCCATCCTGCTCCCGGGAACCCTTCAGGCACACTGGTCAATGCCCTGCTCCATCACTGCAACGACCTCTCGGGGATCAATGGTGCTCTGAGGCCCGGTATTGTGCATCGTCTCGATAAGGAGACCTCAGGTGTGATGGTCGTTGCTAAAAATGACGAGTCTTATCATCAACTGACCAGGCAGTTTAAAAACCGGACGGTCGAGAAGGTTTATCTGGCTATTGCCCATGGAAATGTTAAACACAATGAAGGCCAGATCGATTCGGCCATTGGTAGGCACCCCGATCAGAGGAAAAAGATGTCAACAAAGGCAAAAAAAGGAAGGGTCGCCCTCACCCGGTGGAAAGTCCTTGAGAGATTGGGTCCGTTCACTCTTCTTGAGGTCCATCCTCAGACAGGCCGAACTCATCAGATCAGGGTCCACCTCTCCTCTATCGGTCATCCCATCTTAGGCGATCCTCTCTATGGAAAAAAAGGGACAGTTGAAATGATGAAGAAAATGGGGCGCCAGGCCCTCCACGCCCATCGCCTCGGATTCACTCATCCCCGAACCGGAGAAAGGATTCGATTCGTCGCCCCTATTCCCGAGGATATGAAGGAAGTTTTGGGGTTGCTTCGGTCAGAAAGGTCAAGAGAGATTTAAAAAAACCATGAACCTTCTTAATCAATCTCATCTTAAAATAAAGAATAGCATCCCCTATTTTGAGGTCCCTGGCATTGGCGAGATTCAATGGGTCCGGCATGCCTTTCTCACCCGCCACGGCGGAATAAGCCATCCCCCTTTTGACTCACTTAATATAAGCTTCAGTAATGGGGATAGAAGCGAAGATGTTTCCCGAAACAGGGAGCGGATCACATCGGCCTTCGGACTCGATCCGAACCGACTGGTCTTGCTCAAGCAGATGCAACAGGACGGGATTGTCGTCCTCAAAGACTTCGCTAAAATGAACCCTTCTCCCCTGGAGTATGACGCCCTGATCACGGACATTCCAAATCTATCTCTTGGAATTCGCACAGCCGACTGTATTCCCATCCTCGTGGTTGACCGAAAAAGAAAGGTGATCGCCGCTATCCATGCCGGAAGGCAGGGCACAGCCATGCATATCACGAAAAAGGTTTTGAGAAAGATGAAGGAGGAATTCATGTCCTCCATGAAGGATCTCCTTCTCACCACGGGCCCATCCATTGGTCCCTGCTGTTACGAGATTGACCAAAGGGTTTTTAAAGAAGAGTGGGAGCCTTTTTCTGTGAAGAAACAAGAGGGAAGATGGATGTTAGACCTTGTTCAGATTAACATCGCTCAAATGAAGGAAGAAGGGATCGATGAAGAGCAAATTTCCAGGATTGATCTCTGCACCCGTTGTCACCACGACCTTTTCTTTTCTTACAGGAGGGAAGGGCGAACCGGAAGACAACTCTCGTTTATTGGAATAGCGGAATGATGGAAAACTGGAATAGTGGAAGGGTGGAATAATGGAATGAAATAAAAATCTTTAAGAAAACAAATCCACTATTCCAATATTGATGGTCCCGTAAAAAGTCGTCATTCCCGTGCTTGCGCGACGTAGCGCTTCAGCGCGCAGGCGTGAAAACGGGAATCCAGAGAATTTTAACTATATGAAAATATGGATTCCTGCTTGCGCAGGAATGACAGATAATAGGGTTTTAAGACTTTTTACAAGTTCATCAATATTCCATAATTCCAACATTCCATATGCCGCTCATCCTTGATTACATTTGGTTTAAAAAACCAAGAGATGGCAGAAAATGGAAAATATCATCTTAAAGGTGTACCTCCAGCCCAGATCTTCAAAAAATGAGATCGTCGGTCCTTATCGGGATGGGATTAAAGTGAAAGTAACTGCCCCGCCTGTTGACGAAAAGGCAAATGAGGCTCTCATCCGATTCCTATCAAAAGAATTAGGAATTCCCCCATCCCAGGTTGAAATTATAAAGGGCCAACGTTCTCGTGAGAAAACATTAAGTATTTCAGGTATTAAGAATTTGGTAGACCTCCCGAATTCCTCTAAATGCCTTGACTTTAAAGGGAAAATCCATTAATCTGGGAAATGGAAGTGGACAGGTTCTGGTGGGCCTCCTGGACTTCAAATCCAGTGACGGGTAGAAATGTCCGTGGTGGGTTCGATTCCCATGCACTTCCGCCAAGTTGAATATTATCTAAATTGAGCGATTCTTTTTGAAATTTCTTGTAGGCGAAGGCTTTAGCCTGCGTCTTTTTCTCACCCGTTGGGTGAGAATTCGTTACTGACCCGCCTGCCAAAGAACTTGCCTGCCTGCACGAAGCGTTTCGGCGAAGGCAGGTTCGGCGGGCAGGTAAAATCACGCAACCTAAAGGCTGCGGCTACATTTAAAATAATAAATCGCTCGATTTTGGTATTAGCAAATCCCAAAAACCAGAAGAAGGAGAAAAGAATGTTTGGAATAGGAATGCCGGAGCTGCTGATCATTTTGGTCATCATCCTGGTTATTTTTGGCGCCGGGAAACTCCCCCAGATCGGTGAAGGACTGGGAAAGGGGATTCGAAATTTCAAAAAGGCGACCAAAGACCGGGAAGAGATTGATGTCACTCCGAAGAAACCCGAAGAAATTTCAGAAAAGAAATAATAAGCCGAAGTCTTCTTACCTCACCCAGAATGGGACATATCGTCTATATCGGGATTGGTTCGAACCTCGGCGACAAGATCGCTCATTGCGAGAAAGCCATCTCCGAAATCCTGAATATTGACCGCCACAGACTCTTATCGAGATCCTCTCTCTTTAAGACCCGGCCCATCGGTTATACCGCTCAGGACTGGTTCGTCAATGGCGTCATTAAGCTTGAAAGCGATTTGGAACCCCACGACCTCTTCCGAGCCTTAAAGGATGTCGAATCAAGATTGGGAAGAGCAGAGACTTTTCGATGGGGCCCTCGTGAGATTGACCTCGACATCCTTCTGTATGATGATCGGATCATCCAAACAGAAAATCTCCAGATACCCCATCCTCACATGCATGAGCGGCAGTTCGTCCTTATCCCTCTTGTGGAGATTGAACCGGAACTGATTCATCCTGTGCTGAAAAAGAGTGTTCAAAACCTTTTAAAAGAGGCGAAAGAAGATCAAGGCGTCGAGAAATTAAAATCTTTCCCCCGTTCCCTTTGCGAAAGGGATGAGAAATAGTAAGGGTTGATCATGGTTCGTCTTCTTTTTTTTGTTTTTCTTCTTTTGCTACTATACTACATCTTACACCTCCTCATCAGGGATATGCCTTCTTTCAAAAAGCGAGTGAAAGGAAAGCATGAACCCGAAGAACTCGTCCAGGACCCCTATTGTCTGACCTATATCCCCAAACGCTCCGCTTTGAAGGAAAAGGTGGAGGGGCAGGTGCTATACTTTTGTGATGAGAAATGTCGGAAAAGTTATGTCCGAAGAGAAGCAAAAAATGGTTGACAAATCAAAATCCCTCCATTATTGTAAACAAAGTTGTAGCGTCTGAATGGAGGTGGATTTATGGACAGGCGATCATGTATTTTTTTATTCACTCTTATCTTCCTTGCCTTCTCTCTTTCCGGTTGCTACTATTTCTCTGCCAGAAATGAGATGAAAAGCGCTGAAAAGCTGATTGCCGAGCTGAAAGGAGCCGGAGGGGAGAAACTGGTTCCTTACGAATACTGCAGCGCTGAAAAGTTCTTAGAGATTTCAAAAATGGAAGCGGACGAAGGTGACTGGAAACAAGCAAGGGGTTTTGCTGTTCGTTCAAAATCCGCAGCTCAATCCGGACTGGCAGAAGCGAAAAAGAAATAGAGCGATTAGACGAGAGGGGGTGAATTTTGAATATGAAAAAGAAATGGATGATGTTGATACTTCTCATTCTGGGTGCAATGGTGGCCTCAGGATGTTCAGTCAGTAAAGAAGCAATGATGGCCTATCATGAGACCAAGGATATTTTCCAGAAGGCCACGGATGCCGGTGCAAAGAAATGTGCGCCCTGCCAATATGCAACGGCAGAAGCCTATCTCGCCTTAGCAGAGCATGAAATAGCAGAGAAGAGGTCTGAATTACACTCTCCGCACTTTAATCTGGGCGTGACAACCGTCAAAGAGAAATCTTTAGAAGCGCTTAAACTCACACCGTGTGAAAAACCGCCTGCACCAGTGGCAGTGACGCCGCCTGCTCCTCCTTCTCTACCGGCGCCACCAACACCTCCAATGCCTCCGCCGGTTCCACCCTCGCCAGCACCGCCACCTCCGCCACCCGCGCCGCCACCGCCACCTCCGGCACCTGCACCGCCTGCGCCTAAACCCGCGCCGACGCCGGTCTTAGATACGATCTATTTCGATCCTAACAAAACGAATATCAGCCCCACGGCAGCCAAAGCGCTCGATCGAAATGGTATGCTTCTGAAAGAGAACCCTCAAATCAAAGTTGAAATCGGGGGTCATACCGATCCAGCCGGCCCCGAAAAGGTGAACCAAATGATTTCAGAAAAAAGGGCCCAGAGCGCAAAGAAGTATCTCATGGATAAATATGGCATTGCAGATAGTCGATTGGCCGTCAAGGGTTATGGATCGACCAAGCCTGTTGCCGACAACAAGACTCAAGAGGGACGTTCCAAAAATAGGAGGGTTGAATTCAGGATCATTCCATAACCCTTTTCTGGAGAGGCAATCCATTTGCTTTAGAGGTGGTGGGAAGGAATTCCTACCACCTCTTTTTTACTAACTCAGGAGGCGAATCATGAAATTCTTTATCGATACGGCCAACCCCGGTGAGATCCGGAAGGCCTACGAGATGGGAGTGATCGACGGTGTCACCACCAACCCCACCCTGATCTCTAAGGAGAACAGGGGGTTCGACTCCCTCATCAAGGAGATCTGCGAAATCATCCAGGATCTTCCCATCAGTCTCGAGGTCCTGGGTTTGAAGTCTGAAGAAATGATCCGTGAGGCGCGAAATCTTTCGGAGATAGGAGAAAATATCGTAGTCAAGATTCCGATGACCTCGGAAGGTCTCAAGGCGGTTAAGGTTTTGATCCCGGAAGGGATTAAGACGAATACCACCCTTGTCTTTTCGCCCACTCAGGCGCTGCTGGCCGCGAAAGCAGGTTCAACCTATGTCAGCCCTTTCATCGGAAGGCTGGACGATATCTCCCAGACAGGGATGGAAGTGGTGGAGCAGATTGTAACGATCTTTAATAATTACGGCTTTGAGTCTGAGGTAATCGTATCGAGCATCCGGCATCCCATTCACGTGCTCGAAGCGGCCCTCATCGGCGCGGATGTGGCAACCCTCCCCTTCAAGGTCATCGAACAACTGGTCAAACATCCTCTCACCGATATTGGGATTGAACGGTTTCTGGCAGACTGGGAAAAAGTCCCGAAAAAGTAAAGGCTCATCGTGGAAGTGAGTGGGTGGAAACCACTTGAAGATATGGCTATAATCCTTATTATCCCCCTTTGGCAAAGGGGGATGGAGGGGGATTTTAAGAACAAATGCTTTCTTACGATAAACAGTTAAAAACATTATCGCAGCATCTCAGAAAAAATTTGACAGGGATGTCTTTGAGAATATTGGCGGAGTGATGGAAGGGATATGGAGTTGCTTATGATTTATAAAATCTCCCCTCACCCCTCTTTGCCAAAGAGGGGGAGATAAAATGCAGAAATGACCCACTCGATTACTCGAAGAGCCGAAATAAAAAAGGCCCTTTGAAAAAGGGCCTCGCCCGTCTTTGGATTTAGTCTCAGGTTTAGCTCGTTTCCACTGAAATCTGTTTGAGATGAACTTCTTTCTTCCTGGGAAGGACAATTCGCAGCACCCCGTCCTTAAAGGAGGCCTTGATTTCCTCTTGATCAATCATCTTCGGTAGGACAAAAGTCCGCTGGAAGTTTCCATACGGCCTTTCGATCTGAATATAATTCTCTTCGGGAACTTCCTTCACAAACCTTCTCTCTCCCTGGATAATCAGGGTATTCCCCTCCACCTTGATCTCGATCTCATTCTGATTTATCTCCGGCAGGTCGATCTTCAGGATTAATTCTTTCTCTCGCTCCACAATATCAACAGGGGGAGACCAGGCAGCCCGGGGCATTTCCTCTTTAAAGATCCGGGAAACGGTTTCATCGAAGAGACGGGTCATACGATCTTGCATCACCATGAGGTCTCGAAAAGGCTCCCATTTCACGTAATGGACCATATCTCATCCCTCCAAAATAGCTTTCTTTTTACTATACTCCCCTTGAAGAGAAATTTCAACCTTTCGACTTTCGGCTGTCAAAGTCAAGGCTTGCTCAAGGTTGACCCTGAGCAGCGCTCCTTTACCCCGCCTTCAAAGGCAGGGCCTGGCGCTCTCGTATGGGTCAACTCCTGCAGGTGTAACAGAGATCGTAGAAATCCTTCGGAAGCTTCGCCTTTTCTTTGAACTTCTCCAGCTGGAACCACGGGGCAAAGTAGTTTCCGCAAACTTTGCAGGATTTCATCTTCAGGGTTCGCTTCCACCGGATGATTGTCCGTTCATCTCCTTCCTCTTTCATCCGGATGACATCGACCGGGCAGACGACCACGCACGCCCCGCAGGCAATGCAGTTGGTTGCCTCCCCCTGAAAGGGAGGAATCATCTCACGCCGGTCTCCCCGGAAGGCAAAGTGGATGGCATTCGCCCCCACCACTTCATCACAAACCCTTGCACAGAGGCCGCAGAGGATACAATCCTTCTCCTCCTTCTTGAATCGAACCTCGTCGATCCCCATCCCTTTTGCCATCTCTTGAATCAATTTGTCTCCGGGACACATGGCCAGAATGAGTTCCGTGATCATTTTGCGGGCGCGCAGCACTTTTTCGGTGCGAGTAAAGACCTCCATCCCTTTCTGTACGGGATGGGTGCAGGAAGCCGCCATTCTGGACTTCCCGTTCCTCACCACCTCAACAAGACAGAGGCGGCAGGCCCCATAGGGCTTCACCGACTCGTTGAAACAGAGATGAGGAATTTCAATCCCTGCATCCAGCGCTGTTTCTAAAATATTTCCACCTTCTCTCCCCTCAACGGGTTGACCATCAATTGAAAAAGGGATCATAAACTGCTCCTCCTAATCAAGAACAAATCATTGGCTCATTGAGTGGGTCTCGTCACCCACAAACAATGAAATGGTCAATGGGTTATGGTTACGAAGCCGGTTTCTTATATCGTGAAAGGGTTACGGCTAAAATACTTTAAAGACGAATGACCTAACCCTTTAACCAAACGAGCCTCTTTGCCGTTACCTTTCGACCCTTGACTTCATTGAACCTCGATCGCTTCAAATTTACACGACTCAAAACACATTCCGCATCGAATGCATTTCTCCGCATCGATCTCGAAGGGTTCTCCTTTCTCCTTCTTCGTCTTCTGTTTCCCTGTGATCGCCTTCACCGAGCAGACTTTAGAGCATCTCCCGCAGGAAGTGCAGACATCGGAGAGGATCCGGTACTGAAGAAGTTGCCGGCAGACCTTTGCCGGACATTGCTTATTGATAATGTGTTCTTTGTATTCATCCCGGAAATAACGGATAGTGGAGAGGACAGGGTTCGGAGCCGTCCCTCCCAGGGCGCAGAGCGAGGCCTCTGCGGTCACCCATCCCAGATCCTCAAGAAGACAGAGGTGGTCCATGGTTCCCCGGCCCTCTGTAATATCGGCCAGAAGTTCATACATCCGTTTCGTCCCCTCCCGGCAGGAGGTGCACTTTCCGCATGACTCGTCCTTAAGGAAGTTCATAAAATATTTGGCCACATCGACCATACAGGTTGACTCGTCCATGACGATCATTCCTCCGGATCCCATCATGGAACCGACTTCGGTCAACCGGTCGAAATCGACAGGCAGATCGATCATGGATTCAGGAATGCATCCACCCGAGGGACCTCCGGTCTGGACGGCCTTGAACCTCTTCCCGCCAGGAATCCCCCCTCCAATGTCATAGACGATCTCCCGCAGGGACATCCCCATGGGGACTTCCACGAGTCCCGTATTATTCACCTTGCCGACAAGAGAGAAGATCTTCGTGCCCTTGCTTCCTTCTGTGCCGATCCGTCCATACCAGTCTGCTCCCTCGTTGATGATGACCGGAACATTGGCCCAGGTTTCCACGTTGTTCAGATTGGTCGGTTTGTCATGGAGGCCGCTCACCACGGTATGAATATGTTTTGCCCGGGGCTCTCCCACATTTCCTTCGATGGTGGCCATGAGGGCGGTGGATTCCCCGGCCACAAAAGCGCCCCCTCCGCGACTGATCTTGATATCAAAATGGAACCCAGATCCGAGAATGTCTCTTCCCAAAAGTCCCAATTCCCGGGCCTGCTGGATAGCAATTCCGATATTTTCAAGCGCCAGCGGGTATTCATGCCGGACGAAGATATAGCCTTCATGCGACCCGATGGCATAGGCGCCGATGATCATTCCTTCAAGAGCGGAATGTGGATTCCCTTCCAGGAGACTTCGGTCCATATAGGCCCCCGGGTCTCCCTCATCCGCGTTACAGACCAAATATTTGATATCGCTCGGGGCATTCCGGCACTGTTCCCATTTTAAACCCGCAGGAAATCCGCCTCCTCCCCGGCCTCTCAGATTGGCCTTTTTCACCTCCCCGATGATCTCCTCAGGTTTCATCGAAAAGAGGGCTTTGGCCAATGCCCGGTAACCTCCGACCGCCAGATAATCTTCAATCTGGGTTGGATCGATATTCCCGTTATTTCCTAAGATGATCCGCCTCTGTTTCTGGTAGAACGGAACTTTCTCCTCGGTGGCAATCTTCTCGCCTGTGGCGGGATGTTCATAAAGAAGGTTTTCAAGGACTTTGCCGTTGAGGACCGTCTCCTGAAAGATCGCGGGAGCATCTTCAGGTTTGACCTTTTGATACAGCACCATTTTCGGATGAATGACCACCAATGGCCCTCTTTCACAGAAGCCATGACAACCCGTCACCCGCAGGCCGATTCCATTGCCCTTGGCCTTTTCTTGAAGAACCTTTCTGAAAGCATCCACCACGGCATGACATCCTGAAGCATGACATCCTGTTCCGCCGCAGACCGTAATCAAGGGCTGGTCAGGATTTCTCTTACTGAGGATCTCATCCCTGTATTTTCCCAGCTCCTGAGGAGAACTAAGCCTTGCCATTCGCCCCCTCCTTCTTCTTCTTATCAGAACGAAACTTCTTCAACGTTCCGCCGACCTTTGCCGGACTCATCTTTCCAAAATACTGACCGTCGATCGCCGCCACCGGCCCGGCCGCGCAGACGCCCAGGCAGTTGACCGTTTCAAGGGTGAAATTCCGATCCTTTGTCGTCTCCCCCGGCCGGATGCCCAATTCCAGGTTGATCTGATCGACAACTCGCTGTGCCCCGCGGACATGACAGGCGGTCCCTATGCAGACACAGACCTCATGCTGTCCCTTCGGCGTGAGGCTGAAGGCCCGGTAAAACGTGGCAATCCTGTAAATTTTGTTCATAGGAATGCCAAGTTTCTCCCCGAGGCGCTCCAGGGCTTCTTGGGGAAGATATTTCTCCTTCGCCTGGATGTCCTGAAGCATCGAAAGGATGGCCGATTCCCTGTTTTCGTATCGTTCGGTGATGGCTTCAATCTCTGAATGAGTCATTTCAAAATCCCCTTTTGGCTTTCTCTTTTAATTGTTCGTACTCCCGGTGGACGCGGTTCTGGGCCTCTTCGATCATCTCATCTGTCATGTGCCGGAATCTTCCCTGAAGTCTGATATATTCCTTCATCGGCTTCAACTTCGGGAAATCGATACTTAAATGATACTTGCCATGCTCCACCTCATAAAGAGGAAACACCCCTGTCTCTACGGCGAGGCGGCCCAATTTGATCGAGATGTCGGGCACAGACCTCCATCCGGTTGGGCAAACAGAAAGAATATGGACATAAGCAGGCCCCTCGATATCCGCTGCCTTTTTCACTTTTTGGACCAGGTCGATCGGATAACTGGGGCAGGCTGTGGCCACGTAGGGAATATTGTGAGCGGCGGCAATGGCGGGCATGTTCTTCTTCCAGGTAATCTGGCCCTGTTTCATCTTTCCGGCGGGCGATGTGGTGGTCGAAGCGCCAAAAGGCGTGGAGGACGATCGCTGGATGCCCGTATTCATATAGGCTTCATTATCCGTGCAGACATAGACGAAGTCATGCCCTCTCTCAAGGGCTCCGGAGAGCGCCTGGAGTCCGATATCGGCTGTCCCTCCATCTCCTGCCATCGCAAGGGTAACGATCTTCTTCTGAGGAATTCTTCCTTTTCTCATTAAGACCTTTAGGGCCGATTCGATGCCCGAGGCAACGGCTGCCGTATTTTCAAAAGCCACATGAAACCATGGCACCCTCCACGAAGTGTAGGGAAACGGAGAAGAAACAATCTCCATGCATCCTGTCGCAGCGGCAATGACCACATTTCTCCCCAGCGCTTTGGCAACTAATCTCACTGCCAGCGCCTCGGCGCATCCCTGACAGGACCGGTGGCCGGGTGCGAAATATTCCTTCTGGGTCAGTGTTCTTACAGCAAAGACATTCAGATTTTCCATCATTCCCTCACCCCGTAAATTTCGTAACCTTCTTTATTTCCTTCTTCAATCTCGATCTCTGCCTTATCCACCATCTTGATGAAGTCTGAAGGAGTCACATCTCTTCCTGAAATCCCCGCGACAAAATTATACACCGATGGCCTTTGGTCATACCCGTAGAGGGCAGCTTTAACCTCTGATGCAACAGGTCCGCAAGCTCCAACAGAGATCGCTCGGTCAATCACCACCAATTGTTTTGCATGAAGGGCGGCCTTTTTCAATTCATCAAAAGGAAAGGGCCTCCAGAGTCGAATCTTCACGAGTCCGACAGACCTTCCTTCCTGTCTCATCTTATCCACGGCCACAGAAGCTGTTTCGCTACAACTTCCCATCGTGACAAGTAAGGTGTCCGCGTCTTCTGCCTTATGGGTCTCAACGGGGTGATAATACCTTCCCGTCATGTCTCCAAAGGCCTTCCAAGTCTCCGTAATTTTCGGCATTGAAGATCGGAGAGCCTCCTCTTGGGCTTTCTTCGCTTCTGCAAAAATACCGGGAAGGGCAAAGGCGCCCATGGTCACCGGACGATCAGGGTGCAGACGGTGAAGGGGCTGATAAGGGGGGAGAAACTGATCGATCTTCTCCTGTTCGATCAACTCGATCGGCTCGATCACATGACTCAGGATAAATCCATCCATATTGATGATCACAGGGAAAAGGACATTTCTATCCTCTCCTAACCGATAGGACACAAACACATGATCATAGACTTCCTGGCCATTCTCCACAAAGAATTGAATCCACCCACAGTCACGAATCGACATCGTATCGCTATGATCGTTCCAGATGCTCAAGGGAGCGGAAAGCGTCCGATTCGAAATGATCATGAGCATCGGTAACCTCAAGCCCGATGCGATATAGGTGATCTCACTCATCAGGGCCAATCCCTGGGAACTCGTACAGGTGAATGCCCTCGCCCCGGTTGCTGCAGCCCCCACGCACACACTTAGCGCCGAGTGCTCGGATTCCACACAGAAGAACTCCGCATCCATCTCTCCGTTGGCCACAATTTCAGAGAGGTGTTCAACGATGTGGGTCTGCGGAGTGATGGGATAAGCAGAAATCACATCCACATTGGCCTGCCTCACTGCTTCGGCGGCTGCAATCGAGACCTCCATTCCAACCCTTTTTGCCATGATTACTTCTCCTCCTCCTCCACCACCATGCTGATCGCTTTGGTGGGACATTCTTTTGAGCAGATGCCGCAACCTTTACAGTAGTAGAGGTCTGCGATGAAATAGCCTTCTGCGTTCAGATTATAGGCCATATCCGGGCAGAAGATATAACAAAGCCCGCAATGGATACAGAGCTCTTTATTTAAAACCGGCTTAAAGCTCTTCCAATCCCCTGTCCGGTAGGCGCTGGCATTCCCGGGTTCCAGGATCACATTCCCGACGGGTATCTCCTTCCATGTCCATTCTGATTCTGGTTTTGTCATGCTTCTTCTACCTCACTTGATAGGAATTTATTGAATGATGACGGTTTCCTGATAGGCCCGTTCGAAAGCGGTGATGTTCTTTTCGGCAATTCGGCCAAAACGTTCTTTAAAGGGAGGGATAATAGACTCTTTCTTTATCAATCCCGAGGCCTTGACGACCGACCCCAGCATCGTTGTATTGGTAATAGGAAGACCAAGTACCTCTAATGCTATCTTGCCGGCGTCCACCACTCCAATCCGGTTTTTAATCTTCAAACTCTCCTTTACCTTTTCGGGAGAATTCTTGCTTGTTGTGACAATAATGCCATCAGATTTCAACCCGGCCGCTACATTGACAATCTTTAAGAGCGAGGCGTCAAGGACGACGACAATATCAGGTTCATAGATGTTCGCCCTGATCTTAATGGGCTCATCGCTGATCCGGCAGAAGGCTACAACAGGCGCGCCTCTTCTCTCCGGCCCGAAACTCGGAAAGGCCTGTGCGTACTTCCCTTCCCAGATTGCCGCTAAAGCTAACAGTTCAGCAGAGGTAACCGCGCCCTGCCCCCCTCTTCCATGAAAACGAATTTCAATCATCTATATCTCCTTAACAACTTATTTATAAAATATTTCACATGTTACGACAAGGGGTCCCCTTGCCTATAACGTTATTGCTAATTGAATTTGCGTTATCGTTAACTCTTTTTGCTTCGACATGTCAATAACAAAATCAGTTTTTAGATAACTTTATGAAATCATTTATATTTTTGTTAGTTTGATTCTCTAAATCTCCCTTCGACCCTCAAGCGCTTTTGATAAGGTCATTCCGTCTGAATATTCTATCTCCCCTCCCATCGGAACACCGTAGGCAATGCGTGTAACCTTTATCCCTAAGGGCTTAATTAATTCGGTAAGGTAGAGAGTGGTCGCTCCTCCTTCAACGGTTGGATTGGTAGCAAGGATCACTTCGATGATCTTTTCGTGTTGAAGACGCTCCATCAGCTCCTTTATCTTTAGCTGTTCCGGACCAATTCCTTCCAGGGGCGAGATGGCTCCATGTAATACATGATATTTTCCATTATAGTTTCCCGTATTTTCGATGGCGATGAGGTCATTGGGGCCTTCCACCACGCAAAGTATCTCCGGAACCCGCCGAGCATCCTGACAGATCCAGCAAGGATCCTCATCCGTTAAATTGAAGCAGATGGAGCAGAGACGAATCTTTTCCTTCACATCCAGAATAGCTCTCGCTAATTCCTGGGCCTCAGAGGGACTGGATCGTAAAATATGGAAGGCCAGTCTGGAGGCCGTCTTTTTCCCAATGCCGGGAAGTTTTGAGAGGGCCTCGATAAGGTAATCAATGGGCTTGGCATGAAGCGGCATTTTTCTATTGCCCTCGGGTTAAAACAACCCGGGAATGTTCAATCCTCCTGTGATTTTCTTCATCTCCTCTGTCATCATCTCCTGTGATTTACGGATGGCTTCATTCACAGCCGCCGTAATCAAATCTTGAAGCATCTCCACATCCTCTTTGTTGACAACCTCCGGATCAATCCGGAGGGAGAGGACTTCCTGCTTCCCATTCATGACAATATTGACCATCCCTCCCCCTGCGCTGGCCTCTATGGTCTTCCCGGCCATCTCCTCCTGGAGTTGTGAAATTTTAGAGTGCATCTGTTGAGCCTGTTTTAAGATATTCCCGAAACCTTTAGTCATCGATTCCTCCCCTTGCTTCACACCTATTAGTCAGTCCATAATTGAATAAACATTTACTTAACCCACCCCCACCCTTCCCCTCCCCCTGAAAGGGAGGGGAATTACTACTCTCCTCCCCCTTCAAGGGGGAGGTACGGAGGGGGATGGGGATTGATGGAGTAGTATAAATATGTCTTCTCAATTATGGATTCCTTAGTAAGTCACTTCTCTACGATTTTTCCATTAAAGAGACGGAGCGCTTCCTGGATAACGGGATTCTCTTCTGTTTTGCTCTTCAATCCCCCCTCCGGGTTCTCCTGTCTATTCCCCTCGGTATTGGAGATAGCTCCCTGTAGCCTCGTCCCCCGTTCCAGGGGGGAAATAATCACCTTGGCGTTCTTCTTAAAGTACTCCTGGCAGATCGAATCCAACTGGCTCCGATTCCCTTTCTCCAATATCCGGTCATAGTGGAAAGAGTCTTTCTCAAAACCGATTTCAACCTTCTCATCGCTGAGACAGATGGGAGATCCCAAAACCAGGAAGGAACCGAGTATGGGATTCTTGGCCCGTGTAAAATCGACCAATCCTCTCCATACTTCTTCTGAAAACTCCCTCGACTCTTCCAGGGATCTCTCTTCCCGATAAACCTCTATATCTTTTGTTTCCTCCCTGGAAGAGGACGCCGCCTGATCAACTTCGTGCGGAAATTTCTCCTCCTCGATAACCTTCTCCCTGGCTTTTCCTTCAAGACTCTTCTTGGGCGGTTCCCCTCTTATTGGAAACGGTTTTGATCCGATACTACTTTTACTGCTCTCCGGCCGGGAAATCTCCGCTGGTTTTGTGGGTCCTTTTACAGAAGGGGTTTTCTCCAACCCTTCCAATTTTTTCAGAATCTCATCGATGGGAAGAATGGGGCGAAGGGTAGCCATCCGGATCAGGGTGATCTCCAGCATGGTTCGGGGAAAAGTGGACTGGGCGACCTCCTCCTCTCCTTTCAGGAGGAGGCTGAAGAGATGGTTCAATTGCTCGAACTGAAACCGCTCCGCCTGTTTTTTTAACCCTTCCAATTCCTCCGGAGGTAATTCCATGAACCCTTCGGGATGCTCGCTCACTTTGATCAGGATCAGGTTGCGAAGAGTGCGAAGAAGATCCTGGCAGAAGTGTTGGATGTCGTACCCATAGTGATAAATATGCTCTACGATCTCAACACACTTTTCTCCATCTCTGTCGGCAATGGCATCGATGGTATCGGAAAGGATCTTCTGGTCAATCAGCCCGAGGACTTCAGTGATATCTTCGTCCCGTATCTCCTTCCCTCCATAAGAGATCACCTGATCGAGAAGGCTCTGCGCATCTCTCATACTGCCTTCCGATTCCCTGGCAATAATCAGGAGGCCCCTCTGGCTGATTTGAATCCCCTCTCTTTCGACAATCCGCTTCAGGCTCTCGATCAGCTCTTTTAACGGAATCCTCTTGAAGTCATATCGTTGGCATCGGGAGAGGATGGTGGCAGGAATTTTATGGGGTTCGGTGGTCGCAAAGACAAAGATGATATGAGCGGGGGGCTCTTCGAGAGTCTTCAAGAGGGCATTAAAAGCCTCCCGTGTCAGCATGTGGACTTCGTCGATGATGTAAATCTTATAATGGCTTTTAGCGGGTGTATAACGGACATTCTCCCTCAGCTCACGAATCTCTTCGATTCCCCGATTCGATGCGCCATCGATCTCGATCACATCCATGGAGATCCCACTCGTGATCTCTTTACAATTCGCACATTGATTGCAGGGATTGACCTGAGGGCCTTTTTCACAGTTCAGGGCTTTGGCCAGAATACGGGCGGTAGAGGTCTTTCCCACTCCCCTGGCCCCTGAAAAAAGGAAGGCATGGGACACTCGGTTTTGAGAGATCGCATTCTGCAGGGTATGCGTGATGGATCTCTGCCCGATCACCTCTTCAAAGACCTGGGGCCTCCACTGTCTTGCCAAAACCAAATAAGACATTTTTTCTCCAATGCAGCCCCTCACCTCATTCCTCTCCCCTCAGGGGAGAGGGGAAGGGTGAGGGGAACAACTTGTTGATAGCCAGGCGCCCCTGCGGCACACAAGGGGAATTACTACCGTTGCTTCCTTCCGGACCTGGCGGGGTTTGTAATCTCTTGTTGCGCAGGACCCGGCTATCAACAAGATTTCACTACGTGAAATACTAATACTACAAACAAGGGGCTTTTAACTCTTAACGGTTTTGAGTTAAATGTTACAAGTAAATGGTTAATCGTTAAATGTTACGGGTAAAAATTTGTAAAACAAATTTTTCTGGCGGAGAGAGAGGGATTCGAACCCTCGATCCCGTTATTAGCAGGATACTCGCTTAGCAGGCGAGCCCCTTCGGCCTCTCGGGCATCTCTCCTAGATTTTGCTTCGCAAAATACCTTTAAAATAAACCTGTAACTTGTTGCTCTTAGCCAGACAAAATATTAACCCAACCTA
>MGQQ01000146.1:24927-28077 GCA_001798855.1 Deltaproteobacteria bacterium RBG_16_49_23
TTAAAATAAACCTGTAACTTGTTGCTCTTAGCCAGACAAAATATTAATCCAACCTAATTTTGCTTCGCAAAATACCTTTAACAATAAGCTTCTGACTTGTTACTCTTAACCAGACAAGACACTAATCCGATTTTAATGAATTTCGAAATGCACTTAGTTGTTTGACGAGTTCGTGTGCATCTGCCTCAATTTTCTCATTGATTTCATCACTTATTAACTCATAAAGTACGGCCAAATCAAACCCTGCAACCGTTTCATAGACCGAACGAATCGAAATCCCCAAAAACCTGGCGAATTCAACATCGGAATTATCGGCGGCCCCTTCGGCAATATTAAGGACAAGGGAATGGAGAGCCCTTTTGATTTGTGATGCCAAATCTTTATCTATGGGTTCAATATATTCTTTGACAATTCCCCGGCAAAATTTACAGAACTTCTTTGCATCCTGATAGACTTTAAAGTTTTTGAAACGAAATCTGACCTCTTTCACTTTGAAAGCTTTAAAGTAATTGGTTGACCGTTAAATGTTAATGGTAAAAATTCGTTAACAAATCATCGGTTACTCCGATGTGTCAGATAAGCCAATAGTTGCCTGTTACCCTTTACAAGTAAATTGTCAGTTTGTAGGTTACCTTCAAGCCAATAGTTAATGGTTAAATGTTACAAGTAAAAATTTGTAAAACAAATTTTTCTGGCGGAGAGGGTGGGATTCGAACCCACGTCTCCTTGCGGGAGAACCGCTTTTCGAGAGCGGCGCCTTAAGCCAACTCGGCAACCTCTCCATGATCTTGCAAAGCAAGATACTTTAAACTTTTGGCTTTTCACTTTTAGCTCTACACCCTATACCCTACACCCTTTTACCTTTCATGCTCCCTGCTCCGAACTTTTTTACTATTTGCCCTTCGTTCCCTGAAAAAGTCTTTTAAAACCTCCGCACATTCTTTTTCAAGAATTCCTCGCCTGACCTCAACCTTATGGTTAACACCACTATCTTGCAACAATTTAAATCTCGATTCCACTGCTCCGAATTTTGGCTCCGGTGTCCCGAAAACCAGTCTTGAAATTCTGCTGTGAACCATTGCAGAAGCGCACATCGGACAGGGTTCAGCCGTCACATACATCACCGTATTATTCAAACGGTAGTTTCCTAAAATCTTTCCCGCTTTCCTGAGAACCAGGATCTCCGCATGGGCAGTGGGATCATTCAGCTCGATGTTTCGGTTATGATCTTTTGAGAGGACCTCATCTCCTTTTACCAAAACAGCCCCCACTGGCACCTCACCTCTTTGGCCAGCCTTCTTTGCCTCCTCAAGAGCCATCTTCATATATTTTCCATCAGGCTCTTTATCCCCCATTGATCTCCTATCCTCACTAAAAAAATGGCGCCCTAAACTACGTTGAGTTTAGGGCTGCCATGCGCATCATAGGATTCATGGCAGGCCATGCACCTCATGGGATTCATGGCCTGCCTCGGGTCTCTCAAACAGATTACCTTAAGATTCGCAGCAAACCTTCTGAGCTTCCTAACCTCCTCAAAGTTAGGGAACTATTTGACACCATTATTTTTCCCAATTTTAGCAAGATTTTGCATGGTTTGGCAAGTTTTTCTCACACAATTCACACACAGAATTCCTTACCCCCTTCTTAACATATAGGACACTCCTTGGGGGAGGTCTGTATCTATAATAGGTTCGTAAACCAAGGATTCCAAGGTCTAAGCCGACCGTAAATCTTCCTCATTACGTCACCCTTGTCCGTGAGGTGGAACCATTTGGAAATTGCTATAAAACTAAATTTTTGCTATAAATAGGTCAACTTCCGGGAGTGATTCACATTTTTTCTAAGTTCTTTGGATGAAAAGGAAAAGTTATTTTCCTATGGCTCGCAAATGAAGGGTTGTAACTCCATAGAAGCATTGGAAATGGGAGATCCATGGTGGAAAAAAAGGGGGGACAAGGGTTAGTGGCTGCTTCAACATCTGAAGAAATTATTGATAAGATTATATTGATGGGCTAACGAAAGGCAAAGAACCGAATAAGGTCCGTCTTGTACTGGAGTAGATCATGAAGTCGTTTGAACCTGGTTTTATTGAAAGGCAACCTACAAGAACGTCGGTTTGAACGGCTTCAATGCCATGGCCAAGGCCCGGCGCAAGATGGATACGGAAATAGGTACAATACCGAATTAATAGGTACTCAGAGGCCGTTCAGTAGCTACTTAGACAAAAGGGGTTTTTATGCCCATTTCCTCCCTTTCAATAAACCTAAATGCAACTTGACTTTATGTTAAGTTGAACTTATCATGATAATGAAACGAAACCTGGTGGGCAATGGAAAAAATTTTCAAAAGAACCGTCATGGATGAGGTCAATAAATTCATCGATAGCGATGATATTATTGTTTTTCATGGAGCGCGTCAGGTCGGTAAGACTTGTATTCTCTTTTACCTTCAAGATCAGTTGAAAAAACGGGGTGAGACCACCTAAGGTAGGAGAAGGGGACGTAGGTTCTAAAACAATTTGTAATATTTGCGCCCACGGGTCATCCCTAAAAAAGTTGGCCCTTCCAAATGCGGAATGCAAAGCTATCTCAAAGCTGAAAGCTCAAAAGAAGACCAAGGCGGCTGACTGAATTTTTCAGTTAACGATTGTTCAACAGGTTCACATCTTCAGATGGCATACATTTATCTGAAGTCTTTTGGGCACTTCCTGGTTCAAAGGATACACCTCTAAAATTTATATGTGAAACGTAAGTTTCCATGTTGAAAAAGTCACCATACCTGCTGGTAGTGTAAAGAACAATCTATGGGTAACCCCAATTTTGTTTCCTAATGCAGGATGACTTAAGTCAGCGGTGACTGTAAGTCATCCGGTGGAGCGCTTTTTTCGGCAATCTTTTTGGTTCTTTCCTCAGATTGCTGCCAGGGGTTGTTCCTGCGTGTAGTCTCAGACCGAGTGCATCTATCACCTTGAGAATGGTGTCGAAGCCCGGACTTCTTTCTCCAGAGAGCGCCTTGTAAAGACTTTCGCGAGATAAGCCGGCATCCCGCGCCACTTGCGACATGCCTTTTGCCCGGGCAATATCTCCCAGTGCTTTAGCAATGAAGGCGGCATCACCATTTGCCTCCTCAATGCAAGCTTCAAGATAAGCA
>MGQQ01000147.1 GCA_001798855.1 Deltaproteobacteria bacterium RBG_16_49_23
GGTTCCACCACCATGGTGACGACCCGGAGCTCAACCTTGATCATCCGATCGACGATGGGGATGATCAGATTAAAACCAGGGTTTCTCGTCTTGATGAGCCGACCAAACCGGAGAACCACGCCCCTTTCATACTGTCTCACAATCTTTATTGCGAGACCTGCCAATGTGATTCCAATCAGCCCCAGGATGACAACAAAAGATAATAGTCGTATGGTTTCCATTCACCTCTTCCCTCCTTCAAGTTATTAAGAGTTTCAAAATAGTAAAGACATCAATTTGTAAATCCCTCCTAACCTCCCTTTTTCTAAGGGAGGGATTACCCCTCTTTGGCTGCCGGCCCATAGGGCCTCTGACCCGGAGGGCAAAGAGGGGTGGGGGGAGATTTTCCAATGTTTATGTCAATTAATAAAATCACAAAAAACCCCTCGTGCGGGAAGGGAGATGAGAAGATAGGGGGGGGTCATCTCTTTTCTCCCTTCCCGCCTCCCCTCTTGAAGGGGATTGAGGGTTTGGCCTTTGAAATGTTTAAATCAGCTTACCTGCCCTTCCCTCCGATGGGTACTGCCAGAGCAAGGGAAACCGCCGCATCATGGAGCACTAAATCTTTTCTATCCTCACCACCGTATCCATCCACCCCTGCCCTCCACCCGCTGGATCTTTTTGAATCGGGATGATGGGGTTCGGATGGGCCCCTGTGCCATGTTTTCCCCACCAGATAAGCCGCGTCTCAGGATCCTCGCTTTGAAACGGTTCCCCTCGAGCAATTCGCCCATAATTCCAACGCCCCAGGCTATCAGAAAGGGCAACGACCTTGGGATGGATTCCCTGGGTAACCATAACTGGGGTGACCAGGGAGCCCAGGGAAGAGGAAACTCGGATCCGATCGCCATTCCTTAGCTTCATCTTATGGGCGGTCTCTGCACTGATCAAGAGCGGGTTCCGGTGCACAATCTCCGAAAGCCATTTGCAATTAGCCGTCTGCGAATAGGAATGCACATTCCACTGAAAGGTGGTCAGATGAAACTCTCCCTCTCCCATTTTTTGATGGTGTAAGATTGGGGTATAGACAGGCATGGAGGAATCGAACTCAAATTTCCCTGACCCGGTCTTTAATCTTTCACTTTCATATTTTCGGTAAGTAGGTTTTCCATCCGGGTCGATCCAGATTCCCTTTTCCATCAGAAAATCGATCCCTCCGGCATCAACCAGTTTTGGAATTCTGTTGATGGTGGCTTCAATATAATGTTCTATCCTCCCGAACCGGAAGTATTTTCCCATGTCACCGCCCATCCGATGGGCCAATTCAATAAGAATCTGAGAAAAGGAAAGGGATTCCCCCAAAGGTTTGATGATGGGCTGTCTCAATGCGAGGTAAGGAACCCTCTCCATTGAAGGAGGCGATAAAAGGTCCCATCTCTCGAGATAGCTCGCTTCTGGCAGAACCAGGTCGGCGTAGAGGTTCGTTTCGTTGAGGAACGGATCGATGGAAACATGGAATGGTATTTTCTTCTCGTCATGGAGGACAGCAGAGATCAGCTTTGACCCCGGTCCCTTATAGACCGGATTATCCATATGGGTCATCAGGACACCCAGGTTCTGGGTTCCCTGGTCAACACGGAGAAAGAGGTTTTGGGATTCAGGATCCATTCTCCTGGTTTTAAGAGGGATAGGCTCTGGAGGGACTAACGGGTAAGGTTGAGGAAAACCAAATCCTCCCTTGCTGTCCAGGTTCCCTGTCAGAGTATTGAGAAGGAGGATGCTCTTTTGGTTATCGGTTCCATTGATATGTTTTAAAAGTCCCCCTCCTCCAATGGCAACGCCTGGTCTGGAGGCGGCAAATTCGATTGCGATTCGTTTGATATCAGCCGCTTTGACACCGCTGACTTCCTCCGCTTTTTTAGGGGTATAGGGTGCGAGACGCCTGAGGAGTTGAACGGTAGAAAGGGTGGTCCACTGTTCAATAAAACCCTTATTCCACAATCCTTCGTTGGCAATGACATGGGCCATTGCCAATATCACGATTCCATCCGTCCCCGGAACAATGGGGAACCATTCATCACTCTTGCCGGCCGTTTGGGAGATCCTCACATCGAAGGTCACCAGTTTTGCGCCCAGGTTGATCCGCGCATCGATCAACCTCTGGATGAAAGGCACGTATAAGAAATGGGTTTCATAAGGGTTCCCACCGAAATTGAGGATATACCGGGAATGGGCCACATCACCGATACCCATGGAATAACCGGATATGTCTTGAAGAGCTGAGACCCCATTGGGAGATTCCAAAATTGCGTGTTGAAAAGAACCCGACCCTCCAAAAGCAGAGACGAATCTTCCTGCGATCTCATTGCCGGCCATATCCCATGTATTTCGGAGGATTAAATCGTTCTGCTTTCTTTCTGTCTGTATGGCTTTGAGCCGGAGGGCTATTTCGCGAAATGCTTCATCCCATGAGATTTTTTTCCAGCGTCCTTCACCCCTTTTCCCAGCCCGTTTCAAAGGATAAGGAATCCGGTCAGGGTTGTAGAGGTGATTGATTCCTGCGATCCCTTTTGCACAGAGCCTTCCCCGGCTATTGGGATCAAGGGGATTTCCTCCTATCTTAACCACTTTTCCATATTCGAGATACCCTAAAATCCCGCAGCCGGCCGGGCACATCATACAGACACTGGGAATCGATTTCCGGAGCCTTCCGGTCGTCCTGGAAACACTCTTTCTGGTTTCCGGAGAAGAAATTCCTTCCGAGGGAAGGCTGGTGGCTAATAAGGCTACTCCCCCTGCTCCCCATTTGATAAAATCCCTTCGACTTATGCCAGCCATTCAATCTCCATTAACTTTACAGGTGCGTAAAAATTATATGGAAGCACACCCACCTCCCTTTCCAATGTTCAGGTTAACTCAATGGAATGGTCAAACCCCCGACGACCATGATGTATCGCATGGCCAGGATTCCGATCATGGTCAACACCGAAGCAATGGCGATCCCCGGAACCCATCTCTTCGTGAGAGGAAAGAGGAGAAGAAATAATGGAACAAGGGCGCCTAGAAAAACCTCGACTCCAAGGAAAAGGTGGCTGAAGCTTCCTTCCAGAAGCATTAATGCAGCAATATAAGCCTCTGTGTGGGAAGTGAGAAGGACCGTCAGGTCAATCCCTATCAGAATAAGATCAAGGACAATACTGACCACCAGTAATTTCCCCAGACCGTAAATGAGAGTCGGATCGTGTTCTTTACCCCTCTGGATGAAATAATCCTTGACAATCACAACGAGAATCATCATGGCAAGGCCTGAAACCATGGCTGAGACGAGAAAGATAGGAGGCATGATGGCGGTGTTCCATAAAACCCTTGCCTTTCCCAGGGCAAGGATAAACCCTGTATAACCATGAACCATAAGGGCCAGGGGAATGCCGATCAGGCCAAAGATCTTGGTCCTTTTCAAATTGCCTTTGAACATGAAGTAGCCATAGATCATGCAGTTTATGGGATAGAGGGTCAGAAGAAAGGTCCCCCAGGTAATGGGGGAAGTGATTCTTAAATAGAGGATGAGATGCCAGAATCTCAGGGGCTGCGCCAGGTCAATCAGAAGGATCATGGGGGCGATGATCAAAAGCAGGGTAGCCATCACGACGCCGATCTTCCCCAGGGGTTTGTATTTAACCATCCCGAACCCATAAGCAAAGGTCGAAATGATAAAGGACCCGGCGCTCAAACCTGTCAGGTAAAAATAGAGGGCAATGAGGGTTCCCAGGTGCATTTCGTGTTCCACATTGTAGATAACGTTTACATCCATTCCTTCCTCCCGGCAAAAGGGTCCATAGCATCAAGATCAGCCCCGATATAATAGACCTGGGGATAAGTTCCCATCTCATGCTTCAGCACCTGAAAAGGATGCTTGGAAAGCAGTTTGGCAACTTCCCCCTGAGGATTGTTGAGGTCTCCGAAAATCCTTGCCCTGGCAGGACAGGCTTCCACACAGGCAGGCTCCAATCCTGCATAGACCCGGTGATGGCAGAAGGTGCACTTCTGTACGATGGGAATGAGAGGGTTGATATGTCTGGCGTTATAGGGACAGGAGGCAAGGCAATATTTACATCCGATGCAACGATGTTCATCAATAATAATGATCCCGTTCTCTAACTTCCAGGTGGCTTGAACCGGGCAATTGATGACACAGGGGGGGTGGTCGCATTGGTTGCAGAGGGTCGGAAGGAAGTGTCGGGAGATATTGGGATAATTCCCTTTTTCAATGATCTTCACCCATGAACGATAGACACCTAAGGGAACACGGTTTTCCGCCTTACAGGCAACCGAGCAGGTATGGCAGCCGATGCATCGGCGAAGGTCAATCACCATGGCGTATCTTTTCTTTTCTATTGAATTTTTCTTCATCTCTTTTTGGGTCACAGTTTATTTTTTATAAAAGAATTTGTCCATCGGTGAATCCACCTATATTGAATAAAAAAAGGCCCTATTTTTAAGGGGTGATTTACTTAAAAAAGCATCAGTAGCATCAGTAGCGCCCTCATTTACCCCGTTAGAAAGCCCCGCCTTTTAGGCGGGGATAAAGTTGTGAATCAGAATTTGAATACCTTTCGGAAAGGTGGGGTATAAAGCCCCGTCCTTTCTAACGGGGTTTAATGGGGGCGCATCATCCGGCGGCAATACCTGCCTGCCGGCCCCCTGCCTACCGGCAGGCAGGCGGTCCCGACCGAGGGCTGGCAGGCAGGAATGCCGCCGCTACATAATTTGTTATGTGAGGAAGAGAGGAAGGGTGGCGACTCAGAATTGAAATTTTTAAGGTTTGAAAACCTATTTAAACGCTCTGCGCTATGCTTTATGTCCTCATTAGACCTTCGTCAGTCCCATCCGAATGGCGTATTTGATCAGCCCCACTTTATCATGGATATTTAATTTCTCCATGATGTGGGTTTTGTGGGCCTCAACGGTCTTTTTACTAATACAGAGGAGGGACGCGATCTGAGGGACGGAATGCCCTTCGGCGATCAGTTGCAAGACCTCCCTCTCCCGGCCGGAAAGGAGGTCATCCAGAAACCCTCTCTCACCCATCTCTGCCTTCCGGATGTATTCATCAATGACCTTCTTAGAGATGCAAGGGCTGAGGTAGGAATCCCCCTGAGCGACAGCGCCAATGGCCGAGATGAGATCGGTCATGGCCGAGTCCTTGATCAGGTAGCCCGAGGCTCCTGCCTTGAGAATCTGAAAGATCCATTCTTCATTTTCGTACATGGTGAGAACCAGCACCTTCATATGGGGGAAGAGCTTTTTGATCTTACGGGTAGCCTCCAGCCCATTTAAATTCCGCATGGCAATATCCATCAAGACGATGTCCGGGATGAACTTCTTTGCCATTTCAACCGCTTCCAGGCCATCCGAGGCCTCCCCGACCACCTCGATCCCGGATTCAGACTTGAGAAGAGCCACCAGTCCTTGACGGACGATGGTATGGTCTTCAGCCAATAAGACCCGTATCTTTTTCATCATTTTCACTCCCTTTGGGACAGGGGATTTCGATCCGGATGTGAGTCCCGGAACCCGGCTTCGACCGGATATCGATATGCCCTTTGAGAATCGAAACCCTCTCTTGCATGCCGATGATGCCGGATCCCCTTTCCTTCGACTCCGGGCGGAGGACCTTGTCCAAATCAAACCCCTTCCCATTATCCGTAACCGAAGCATAGATCATGGAGTCCTTGTGCTCCATGAAAATTTCAACCCGGCCTGCTTCCGCATGTTTCCCGATGTTATTCAATGCCTCCTGTATGATTCGATAAAATGCCGTTTCAATGGGCGGGGGTAATTTCCCGACAAATCCGGTCGCCTGAAATTGGGAGTCGATATTGAGCCGGTTGGAGAAGTTCTGGATGTACCATCGCAACGTTGGAATCAGGCCCAGATCATCCAGCATGGCAGGCCGAAGATCCATGGACAACCTTCGCATCGCCTTGATGGTTTGTTGGGATAAGGTCTTCGCCTCCTCTAACCTCTCACGGGCCATGGTGGATGTTTCAGGGAGGCATTTATCGATCCTATCCAAATTGAACCTAATCGCAGTAAGAGCCTGCCCGATCTCATCATGGAGCTCCCGTGAAATCCGTCTCCGTTCATTCTCCTCGGCTTCGATGATGCGTGAAAGGTATTTCCGCTCAAGCTCCTTCTTCTCCATCAATGTCTTTGCCATTAAATTGAACGAATCGGCTAAACGCTTGATCTCATCGTCGGTTTTGAAGTCGATGCTTCTTTTGAAATCACCCCGGCCGAAGAAGGAGGTTGCCTCGACAAAATATTGCAGCTTTTTGATCACCAATTGATTGAGGGCGATGCCGATGACCAGGGTGGAAATCAGGATGGTCAATAACAGAAAGAGGAGATTTTCCTTCACCTCGGCCTGGAGCTGCCTTTCTATATTTTTCAGAGTGAAATCGGTGACAAGAACCCCTGTGATCTTCTCGCTGGGATGATGGCAGGGGAAACACTCCTTGCGATTGTAAATAGGGTTGACATTCCTGAAGATCTTTTCACCCCGGGGGGTGGTATAAATCACCGTCTTATTCAGCGCTTCTGTTGTCCGATAATGGCAGATCTGACAGGTGGCATCCTGGATGTCGATCGTCCTGCCCATCTCCTGCTCATCGTTGGACAGGATCACCTTACCGATCCGGTTCATAATGAAGATATTTTTCACATCAGGGTAGTTATTGACTACCTCCAGAATATACTTCATCTCGTTTAAGTTCTTCGAGATCATCGCGTTTTTTAAAACATCATTGACCATCTGTGTCAGGTGAGGGCTGACGTTCTCCTGGAGGTTGCGGATCATCTTGTTCCGATGGTGAAAATATTGAATCACGAAGAGAGTGGTCAGGGTGAGGGTGAGAAGGGCTGTGAGCCCGATGATGATTTTAAACCGGAGGGAGTGATGAAAACTGATCCTTTTCACTGATTGACCCATCGGATTCGTCCGATCTATCGCCTGAGATCCAGTGTTATATTCGAAATAGAAAGAGATGCTCTAATGGAGGATTCGATCAATATTCTATTATGATATAAGAAAAAATCAATTATTTTTTCAATAGCCCCGTTCTTTCCCTCTAACTCCTCCCTACCTCCCCTTAATCTAAGGGGAGGCGAGGTGGGGTTATTAAATTTGCATATCCTTCTTCTTTAGGCTAAAATTTTTTAAAAATAAGGAGAGTCCAAAATGAAAAAAGAGACAGCCATTCTTTACATTGTCATCGCTCTTCTGGTGGGCTTCATCGCCGGCGCGACCGTGGCCATCCTGAAGGGAACGAAAGATACCCCTAAGACAGCCATGGTTCAAAAGCCTCAGATGGCTCCCGCCCCCGCCCCCCCTCCGGGTCCTGACCCTGCGGAGGCCGCCCTCAAGGTTAAAACTCTGAAGGAGATCATTAAGAAAGACCCCAAAAACCTGCCTGCTCTGGTGGAACTTGGAAACCTCCACTTCGACGCCGGACAGCCGAAGGAAGCCATTGAGACTTACAGCCAGTATCTTGCCATCAAACCGGATAACCCGGATGTAAGGACGGATTTAGGAATTATGTACAGGGCCTTAGGAGACTTTGACCGGGCGATTGAGGAGTTTAAAAAGGCGACCCAGAGCGATCCCAAGCATGTCAACAGCCGTTATAATATCGGCATTGTTCTCCTCCATGACAAACAGGATGTCAAGGGCGCGGTAAAAGCCTGGGAGGATTATCTGAAAGTGGACACGAGTAGCGAAAGGGCGAATCGTATAAGAGCCCAGATTGATAAGATGAAACAGATGGCTGAGAAAATGCCGCCCCCTAAACCTCCGGCAACAAAATAGGTTCAGGATTGATGAAAGAAGAGAAAGAGGAACTGGAAGAAGCCAAAGAGTTATTCAAGGAAGGTCTGAAGAAGATATTGAAAGCAACCAAGAAGGTCTCTGAAAAGGTCGTCGAGGGCTTCCGGGAAGGTTACGCCGAGGATGTCACCCCAAAAAAAGAAAGTGACTAAAGTTATAAGTGAACTAAAGTGACTAAAGTTTTTAAGAAATTAAAGATTTTAGACCACCTCTAAAAATATCATTCCTGCGAAAGCAGGAATCTATAAGCTTTTAAAATTACTGGACTCCCGCCGGAGTTTATCCCGTACTTGATACGGGGCGGGAGTGACAAATTTGGAATTATTAGAGGTTCCCTTTAACTTTAGGCATTTTAGGCACTTTCAACTTTAGTCACTTTAAACTTTAGCTCACTTTAGGCACTTTAGCTCATTTTAGTCACTTCCTTTCATCACTCCCACCTCGACATTCCTAAACCTGGCTGGCGCCGCGCCATGCCCCACATGAGCTATTTGCCCCGGCTCGCCTTTGCCGCAGTTGGGTGTCCCCCACATCTGCCAGTGGTCCTGACTGGCAATGGCATCGCAGGAGTTCCAGAACTGGGGAGTAATCCCCGTATAAGTGGGATTCTTGATCATCTCACCAAGTCTTCCCTTTTTAATCTCCCAACCGATCTCCGTTCCGAACTGGAAATTGATCCTCTTGTCATCGATGGACCAGCTCCGGTTTGTGCTTAAGAAAAGGCCCTCCTCCGTATCGGAGATCATATCTCCCAGCGTCCATTCCCCGGGCTCCAGATTGATGTTGGTCATACGGATCAGGGGAATCCGATTCCAGCCGTCCGCCCTCATCGTCCCGTTGCTCTCTTTTCCGAGAGTGCGGGCTGTTTCTCTTGATGTGAGAAGATTGACCAGAACCCCTTTCGAGACGATGGGAACTCTCTGGGCCTGTATTCCCTCATCATCGTATCCGAATGTTCCCAATCCTCCAGGATAGGTTGCGTCGGCCACGATATTGACGATCTCGGATCCATATTTAAAACAGCCTACCATCTCCGGTCTAATAAAACTGGCCCCTGCATAACTCGTCTCTGTCCCGAGAACCCGGTCGAGTTCAATGGGATGGCCGATCGACTCATGAATCTGAAGGGCCAGCTGGGAATTGTCGAGGATCAGAGTGGTGTCTTTTGTTGGGCAGGGTTTTGCGGAAAGAAGTCGCACAGCTTCTTCTGCTATCCTCTCAGCATGACTCTGGAGGGTTAACGCCTCAATCCATTCATATCCCCTGGCGGCAAAATTTCCTCTGTGGGAGTTTGGGTAAGATCGCACCTGGACCTCTCCGCCGTCAATGGCGATGGCCGCAATCCCCCCACCGCATTCAACAATCTCCTGCTCGATATAAGAGCCTTCTGTGGAGGCAAAGGTCTTCTCCGTTTTATAGGATCCCATAAAGGCCTCCGAGATCTTCACCCCCTTGTTTCTCCTGATGATCTCATCGGACGTCAGGAGAAGGTTCAGCTTTTTCTCTGGGGGAACTTCAAGGGGATCGATGGAAATGGGAGTCCTGTACTGATCCACCCTTTGAGAGGAAAAGGGGTAAACCACATCATTTCCTTTGGCTTTTAAACTTGCCCTGGCAATCTTTAACGCCTTTGCAAAAACGGCCTCCATCTCTCTTTTTGTCATTTTAGAACTGGATGCAAATCCCCAGGCTCCCCGGAAAAGGACCCTGATTC
>MGQQ01000148.1:0-10670 GCA_001798855.1 Deltaproteobacteria bacterium RBG_16_49_23
CATAGGCTAAGTTGGCTGAGCTTAAGTTTTTTGGCTATCTGGCAGATCTTGTGGGGACACGGACTATGAAAGTTCAATTAGAAAAACCTGTGCCCCTGAGGGAGATATTACCCTCCCATTTCCCAAAGGCGGACATCATCATTCTCATCGACCAGAAGGCGGGGAGCATGGATAGCCTTATTGAAAATGATCATTCCGTTCTCATCATGCCCATCTTATCAGGAGGATAGAGCCACCTTCCTCCCATGCTGACCCTGTTTCCAGTTCCGGACTTCACGAACCCGGATGTCCACATTTCAATTTTCTCTTCTTAACAAAAGAGTTAACAAAATTTTTTACTTCATATAATATTAATAGTCTCAGAATTGAATTGACATAAACATTGGAAAATCTCCCCTTACCCCTCTTTGCCCTCCGGGCTAGAGGCCCTATGGGCCGGCGGCCAAAGAGGGGTAATCCCTCCCTTAGGTAATCTTTTTCCTGTCAAAGACAGGCAAAGGGAAGTGTGGAGGGATTCTACAAATCGATGTCTTTACTATATTGAGACTGTTAATATGTGAGGGGCGTAACGACAAATCAATCAGGGCGTGAGGTAATCGTGATGGACGAGAACATCGATAGCGAGGCATTGAAACAGAGAGTGGTTGAACTGGAAAAGAAACTTCTGGAATATGAACAGAAAGGCGCAGAGAAGCATCTTCGGGAGATGGCCAGGCGCTTCGAGAAGATTGCCGAGATGGGAGACGATGGAATCATCGTCTTCGATGGTCAATATAAGATTGAGTTTGCCAATACAGTTGCCTCCGAATTGACCGGATATCCGAAAGAGAGGTTGATGGAAATGGATTTCCGGCATCTCCTGACCGAGAGGGATAACGGCTACCTCAACCGGATGCACTCGGATGTGGGCGAAGATGAGAGCAGGCGGGTCTGCACGGAAATGGAGGTGCTGACAGCGAAAGGTCTGAAGAAGGACGCGGAGGTCTGTATCACCATCTCCAAGATGGAAGAAGGTGGAATGAAGACCTATGCCTACCTGAGAGATATTACGGAAAAGAAAAGGATGGAAAGGGAGATCCGTGAGGCCACGAAACGGTTTGAGAAGATTACCGAGATGGGAGAGGATGGGATTATCGTCTTTGATGAAGAATCCCGGATCGAATTTGCCAACCAGATGGCAGGCGAGATCCTGGGCATTTCAAAAGATCAAATCCTCGGCCGGGAATTTTTCTCCCTGATTGGAAAGAGGGATGAGGAGTTTCTGGAGGAGATGGTGATGCGGGGAGAAGGCATAGGCCAGAAAGTATGCATTGAGATGCCCATCCAGATTTCCCCGGGACAGACTAAAGAGACAGAGGTCTGTATTGCTCCAACGAGATCGGATAATGGCTTAATCAAGACGTATGCCTACCTCCGTGATATCACGGAAAGGAAGAAGTTTGAGAGGGAGTTGAGGGAATCGGAAGAAAAGTTTAGAAACCTATTTGAAAGGGTCCAGCATGGCCTTTTCATCAGCACCAAGAAGGGGCGTTTTATCGACTGTAATCAGGCCCTCATGGAGATGGCTGGTTATGATGATAAAGAGGAGTTCTTGAAGATCGATATTCCGAGAGACCTCTATGTCAACTCGGAAGACAGAAGAAAATTTCAGAAGTTGATCGAAGAACAGGGATTCGTGAAAGACCTAGAGATGGAGTTTAAGAAGAAGAGCGGTGAGAAGATCACCGTTCTTCTCACCGCCCATGTCAAAAGGGATGAGAAGGGTGAGGTTATCGGATACGAAGGGCTCAACATCGACATCTCCGACCGGAAGAGAATGGAGGGAGAGTTGAGAGAGGCCAATGAATTCTTCATGAATTTGATCGAAAGTTCGGTGGACGGGATCATCGCCGCAGATATGAAGGGCAACATCATCATCTTTAATAAAGGGGCGGAGGCCTTGACAGGCTACACCGCCGAGGAGGTCATTGGAAAGATCCACATCACTCAGATCTACCCCGAGGGCATTGCCAAAGAGATCATGAGGAAACTCCGGAGCCCCGAATACGGGGGGACAGGAAAGTTCACCCCCACCCAGCTCAATGTTGTCAACAACCATGAGGAGGAGATTCCCATTCAACTTTCAGCCGCTCTCATCTACGATGGAACAGGCAAGGAGGCGGCCAGCGTAGGGATTTTTACCGATCTGAGACCTCGCCTGAAGATGGAGAAAGAGATCCAGGAGTTCCAGCAGGCCTTACTCCTATCCGAAAAACTGGCGGCCATGGGAAGGCTCACCTCCCAGATCGCCCATGAATTGAACAATCCCATCTACGGCATTATGAATACCCTGGATCTCCTTAAAACCGAAATCCCTCCGGAGAGCAAGCGACGGAGAATTCTGGAACTTTCACTCTCCGAAACCCACAGGCTTGCCGAGATGCTTCGCAATATGCTCAGTTTCTCAAAGCCCGAAGAGGAAGTGCGGCGACCCGTCAACCTGAACGAATTGCTGGAGGGAATCCTTTTGATGGTTGATAAACAGATGCAGGAGGCCAATGTCAAGGTAAAGACTTACTTCGACGAGAAGATGCCGCAAGTGATGGCTTCGACGAACCAGATGAGGCAGGTGATGCTCAATATGTTTAAGAACGCCAAGGAGGCCATGCCGAAGGGTGGAATCCTTACCGTTGGGACAGGAAGAGAAAAGAATAAGGCCGTGATCCATATCCGGGACACGGGGATGGGGATTCCCGAAGAGAGCAGAGACAAGATTTTCGAAGCCTTTTTTACGACCAAACAGAAAGTGAAGGGAGTGGGACTCGGCCTTTCGGTCTGTTACGGAATAATCAAGAGTCATGGCGGGGAGATCAAGGTCGAAAGCGAAGAGGGAAAAGGCACCTACTTCACCATCAGCCTCCCCATCTAAAATCGAAAAGCCTTCTTCGCTCAGGACATTTGGACAAACCGTTCGTGCTGAGCCCTTCCTTCGACTTCGCTCAGGACATTCGGAAAAGACCGTTCGCCCTGAGGCTCTCGAAGGGTGAACGGTGTCATATTATCCACCGAAAAGTCGGATGAACAATAATTTAAAGTGAATTGAGGCAGGGGACAGCGAAGGCAATGAATCACGGAGATTGGGTCAAAAAGGAATTCCGGAAATTAAGTCGCTCTCTGGGTTTTAGATATATCCCTGATGAGGAGATAAAGAACCGTCTCAACAGGGTCAAAGATGGAATGAAGAAACAGGAGATCGAGGCGCTCCTCGTTGTTCAGAAGATGGATTTCTATTATCTCTCAGGAACAACCCAGGATGGTTTTCTCTTCTTACCTCTGGAAGGGAAGCCTCTGCTCATGATCAAGAGGGTGTTGGAGCGGGCCAAGGTGGAATCGCCTTTGGAGGATGTGGTTTTATTGAAATCGATCCGTGATGTTCCATCGCTCATTCGGAAGCATTGGAGAAAACTCCCTCAAAATCTGGGTCTGGAGTTCGATCTCCTTCCGGTGAGGGACTATTTCAAATTTCAGGAGCTTTTTTCAGGCGCAAGATTGATGGATGCCTCCGTTGTTTTCCGGGAGGCTCGCAAGATAAAATCGCCTTTCGAAATCGATTTGATGAAGAAGGCAGGGGAGATTGGAAAGAAGGTTTATGAAGAAGCAACGAAAATTCTCAAAGAGGGGATGACGGAGATCGAATTCGGGGGTCTTCTGGAGGCGATTGCAAAGAGATATGGCCATGAAGGGCTCCTCAGGGTGAGGTCGCTTAATTACGAAGCTTACACCTGGCATGTCCTGAGCGGTCCCACAGGAGGAATTGTAAGCCAGTCGGATTCTCCGATGGGCGGACTTGGACTTTCTCCCGCCTTTCCGGTTGGGGCAAGCCTGAGAAAGATGAAAGCCCGTGAGCCTATCCTGGTTGACTTCGGAACCTGCTTTCACGGTTATCAGGCGGATGAAACCCGTATGTTTTCCATTGGAAAGATGAAAAAGAAATTTATCGATGCCTATAAGGCCTGCCAGAAGATACATGATGCTGTGCTCGATGAGGTTCGACCAGGAGCGGATGGCGAGGCAATTTTTATGAAGACTCTAAGACTGGCAAAAAAGTTGGGTTACGAAAGAAATTTTTTGGGACCCCCAGGACTTCAGACACGTTTCATTGGACATGGAATAGGGCTGGAACTCAACGAATTGCCTTTCATCGCCCAGGGCCATTCTTATCCTCTCGAAGAAGGGATGACTTTTGCTGTGGAGCCGAAAATCGTCTTCCCCCGAGAGGGAGCGGTAGGACTTGAAAATACGGTAGCGGTCACAAAGGATGGCTACGAGATCCTAACGCCAATTGAACATGGAATATTCCAGGTGTAGATTGATATTTATTCAAATTCACCATCCCATAACCGTTCGATAAACATCTGCCAGGGTACCGCCTCAATATTTTTTGTCAGCTGGCGGGGCTGTTTTTCCAAACAAACAATAAAACATTTTTTAATCGGTCCGTCTTCTAAAAGAGCTTGCAACGCGCCGATATCGCCTTCATGGATGCGGGATGAACCTTTAATTTCTATCGCCAGTTCTTTATCTCCCAGAATGAAGTCAACTTCACGGCCGGTTGATGTCCTCCAGAAAGTGATGTGAATATCGGGATTACGGTAAGACTGATATGCTTTTAATTCCATTAAAATATAATGCTCGAAAGCTTTGCCGAATTCCTGGCTTCCGATCTTGGGTTGGCGCCGGGCAAGGTAATTAGCCACACCCACATCAAATAAATAGAACTTCTCGGTAGCGATCATACGCCGGTTTCTTGATTTCTTCCAGGGTGGAATTCTAAACCCCAGATAAGTATCCTCAAGGATATCAAAATAAGTACGAACCACTTTATGCGAAACCCCTGTTTCCCGGGCGATGTTTACGTAATTAATAAGCTCGCTGGAAGTTATTGCCGCCACCCGTAAAAATTCGTTAAAGGCCGGAATATTTTGCGTAAGCGCTTCGGCGATAACCTCTTCTTTAAGATAATCGGCGATGTAAGAACGCAAATCTTCAACAGGATTGGTCGATAGGTAGTGGGGGGGCAGTAACCCGGAAACCATAATTCGCTCTAAATTAAAATCCGTTACCTCCATATAAGATAGGGGAGTCATGGTCCTACGCCATGCCCTGCCTCCCAAGAGATTGGCATGCCCGCGGCGCACTTTACGCGCGCTGGAGCCGGTGAGTAAAAACGAGAGGCCTTTATTTTCAATAAGCCAATGGACTTCATCAAGAATGGGGGGGATCTTTTGCACTTCGTCTATAACAATCAACCCTTTGTGATTTTGGTAGCGTTCTCTTAGCAGGGCCGGGCGAGAGATGTATTCCGCCAAAGTATCCGTCTTCAAAAGATCAATAATCTCAGCGCCGGACAGGGTGTGTGAAATCCAGTAAGTTTTACCGACTTTGCGCGGGCCCCACAGAAAGGCAGATTTCCCTCGTGGCAAGTTAAGCTCAAGCAGTCTTTTTCTAATTTTCATGGTAAAGGCATTTTATCCGGATAAATTTCCCTTGTCAAGCAATTTATCAGGAAGGTTTTTATATAGCGTTAAAGCTGACCCGCTGCCGGAGCGTAGCGAAATAGCGGTCAGGTGAAGCGCCAGGTAGGGTAAAAAGGAATATCTTAGATTGCCACTCTCAGTGCTTCTTGCGCCTCGCGGGGCAACTGTACAAGAACGAAAAAGGACTGGGGGTAAAGATAATCTTGACCTGATTCATCGATTATCCTGAGGTAACCTTCTTTTTCTGCTCCCTCGTCTGGCAGAACCTTGTAGATCTTACGCTTTTCTAAATCATCACAGTCCTTGTTCTCAACGCAAAGCGCAAATACCTGTTCTTTCTTTTCTTTTTTCATAGCTTTAATCCATTATAAGCCTAACGATTTAAATCGGCGGGGCTGTAAGCCAATTTGTTACCCTAAGAGTTTATCGTAGTCCGAATGGCTGCCAATCCAAAACCAGAGGACGCCATCTGTTATATCAACACCCAACACACGGTAAGAAAGGCCGATACGAGCGGACCAAAAACGCTGGACTCTTTTAAAATGTAAAGACGGGTGATGAGGATCATTTTTGAGCAGTGCAAAGCTTTTGTCGGCAAGTTCCTGGACAGACTTCGGCAACACTCTATAGCATGCCCAGAATTGAGGAGAGGCGAAGTATTTCAAATTTCACTACACTTTCCAGATTCGAAAGCTTTGAGTGCCGCATTTGCCAGTGAATCTAATTTGCCTGCTTGAATATCTTCTTCTATTTGGCGACCCCATGCCTTAGCATCGAACTCCCGAAACCACTTTCGAAACGCCGCAAGTTCAGATGGTGACAAGCCCTGAATCTCAAGTTCTATGTTTTTGATCTTCCGCATTCTTCTTCCCTCCTGTCGAAAATAATAATGGGTTCATTGGATTCATGCAAGGACTAATTTATTAAAATCAGAGGCCGCCAATAGAACCATCCGCTGTTTGGTGCAGAACCCGCCTCTTGCACCCGATGAGAAACTAAGTCGGAGCGGCTGCCAACAGGTAAAAGTGTCGATGTCTCTTAAAACGAAAATCAATTACCTCTTCGTCTTGGATTTCTTTTCCCTATTGACAACGGAGGCCTTATAAGTGTTAGCCATGTTGGTTCCAGGCGGTTTCATAAATTGTTTTGATAAAGTGTCCTCTCAGATATCTACGGTTATTAGATACCTCAGTTTCATAGAAAACAACGCCAACTAGGCAATAGTCTTTCACCGTCCATTGATCATTTTTCGTCACTTGCAGCCTGACTGCCCAGATTCCACCCCCGCTTACTCCCTTAAAAGTTTTAGGCATTTTTCCGGAAACTCTGTAGTGGCAGCTTGAGTTAATGTAGTCCCACTCATTTTCGTTGGAAATATCCTCGTCTCCAAGGGCTCCAATAAAAGCCACATACTTTAAATCGTGATGAATATTGGATCCAATGATTCTGGTGCGATAATCAATTTCAGGAAATCCAGCCTCCACGATCACAATCCCTGGAGTTGAAAGCTTGTTTGCTAACTCGTAGTGTTTCTGATCAAGATTCCAGAACGAGACAATTGCTTTCAGTAAATCTAATTTGGGTCCGGAGAAAATCTCAATAAAGGTCAAGTCGGGGCCAAACTCATCGGAAGCGGAGATGGCCAAAGGATGTTCTTTTGCATCATTAGGATCTAGGATAAGACATCTGCTACGAGTTACCATTAGTAAGAGCGTATCTTTCCCTTGTGCGCCAATGCTCACTGCAGGGTTGGATGCGTGGAGGCAATGATGAGCAGTTAGGATTCCATGCATCCCATTCCGTATCACGAAAGTTCCAGAACCAAGCGGTGTAAAGGTATTCGGGTTGTTACCACGTACGCGGCAAACTGCTACCGAGTAATCTATCAGCGTTTTGTAAATCTCAATATCTACTGATCTTGGAACATCCTTCAGAATCAGAGTTTTTGATTTCATCGTTAACGAGTCTGTAGAAAAACCCCCTTACCACGATTAAGGGGTGGTTTTCGGGGGTTACTTGATCCTTCCCAGGAATGAGACCGTTGATCGTGGCACATTCTATGAGGTCACTTTTTTCTGCATCTCGCCCAAGAATCTGCTTGGGGACTTTTTCTACAGCCTCAACGTGAAGCTGATCGATACGGTGGAGCCCCGGCGGAACCGTATTCGATCAAGCATCTTGTTTGCTTCTGTATCTCTCCCATATTTGATTTCCCGACGCACCTACCAAATACAAAGCCGAGAATTTATCTGTCCAATTCAAGTCGAGTTCGTCAAGAAACCCATCCATTACTGCTTTATCTTTGTCCCTACTGAAGGCCACACCATCGTAAAAATACACAAGCAACCCCGTGTTTTCTGGATATGCCTTCGATGTCTTTTGAGCAATTCTATTCCTGATCAGATCTTTTTTCCCCCGGTTTATCTCTGCGAGGTCACCCATTTCATTAGGAACTGATATGTTCAGTCCCGTTTTCTTGGTTCCAGTATATTCCACGGGGCCAGTCATACACACATGGCCGTGTTCTGTGAAATATCGCATTCGCAGGTGGTCTTCATACTTTTCCGCTATGGTTATTTCTAGGAAAGATGGAAACTCATTTTCTTTTGAGCCAATAATTTCAACATCGAAAGGCTGATCCCCATACACATTCTTAAACTTTAAGTCACGCCACGCATCTTTCTTGTTCTGTAAAAGGCGATACAATGGAAACACCTCTTCATATAAAAATTTGGCGATACCCTCTCGGAGGATAACTTGATCTTTTATGCCTTCCGTTTCCTTTATTTCGAGGAGTTTGTCTTCGAACCACTCCAGAAACTGTGTTGGGGTCCGCGGACTACAGATCTCTTCGATAGTGATGATTTCTTCTAAAATTGTCATTTTTAGCAAACATTCTTTTTGTGCTGCTTCTACATCGGAGTTGAAACTTATTCCCATCAGGACGTTACACTTTTAATATATCCCTTTTTCTAAAATTATGGAAGAGGTAACACTTTAGCGTTTTGAAAAAGCTTCATAAAATCCCCTCCACCTCCCTTTGCAAAAGGGAGGAGAAATACTTCCCCCTTTGACTCGCCGCGCATGCGCTGGCGCAGCGGGAAAAGGGGGATTGAGGGGGATTTGAGATGTTGCGATATCTTGATCAGATTTCTTTTTTAAAAAACTAAAGTGTTACGGGAAGAGAAAGTTTCGGGAAGAAATGGCGACTCTCAATGTCGAATACCGTTTTCTCTCTTATTTAAACTCCACAAACTGGTTTTTGGGGGCTGAACAGACAGGGCAGGTTTCCGGACAGACTCCGTCCGCCACATAACCGCACACCTGGCACACATAATAAATGGTCTCCCGCTCTCCGATCAGGTGGTTGATCGCCATTTTGTATAGCTTGGCGTGGCCATCTTCAACATCTCTGGCATTGGAGAAGATGATCGATGATGCAGTGTCCCCTTTCTCCTCCGCAAGCTCGACAAAGTTTTCATAAGCCACACCTGCAATGCTTGTTTCCGACTGGAAACTTTCTTTAAGATTGGTATCGGTGTCTTTGATCTCTCTGAGTATTCGGAGCGCCCTCTCACCATGAATTTCTTCGCTGAAAGCGATCACGCGAAAAAGCTTTGCGATTTGAGGAAGCTCTTCCTGGTCCGCCTTCTTGGCGAAGATTTTTAATCGGAGCGCCGCCTTTGCCTCTGCCTCATACACTTTGTGAAAAGCCTCTCTGAGCCTCTCGTCCATTTCTCCCTCCCGATCAATTATAGACGGTCTTTAATTAAGTAACTTTTAGGGTGTGTTATTGTATAGACTGTAGCACAAAAGAAGGGAATGTCGAATCCCGTAAATAAAGTATTGGACTTCCTTCCCTAAATCGTTATATTTGTAATAAGGAGGATGCGGAAATGGATCCATTAAGAATGACCATAGGAGAACTTCTGGAAGAGGTGGCTTCGCGATTCCCGGAGAGCGAAGCTCTGGTTGATATCTCAAAGAATGTCCGGTTGACTTACAAGGAATTTTTAAATCGTGTCAATCAACTCGCCAAGGGTTTTTTAAAACTCGGCTTGAAGAAAGGAGACCACCTGGCCCTCTGGGCCCCCAACCGCTGGGAATGGATCGTCACCCAGTTTGCAGCGGCAAAGATCGGCGTGGTCTTAATCAGTGTCGATACCAATTACCAGCTTCAGCAACTCGAATATCTCCTCCGGCAATCGGATTCAAAAACTCTCGTCATGACCGAAGGGTTGAAGGGATCTGAGTATGTCGAGATCATCCATCAACTCCTTCCGGAGGTTGGAGGTACTTCCCCGGAACAACTAAACTCTTCGGCGCTCCCGGAACTGAAGCATCTCATCCTCATATCAGATCGAAGATTGGACGGCATGCTCAACTGGAGGGAAGTCTCTGAGATGGGCAGGGAGGTCCCCGATAAGGTTTTGACCGAACAACAGCGATCCTGTCATGACGAAGATGTCATCACCCTCCTCTACACCTCAGGGACTACCGGAGCCCCCAAGGGAGTGATGTCCATGCATTTTGGAATTATCAATACATCCGTCGCCAGTGCGGAGATCCAGAAACTGACCGAGAAAGACAGGCTCTGTCTCTCCGTGCCTCTTTCCCATATGTTCGGATGCGTTTGCATCACCCTGGCCGGAGTGAGCAAAGGAGCCGCTCTTGTGATTCCCTCTGAGACCTTTGATCCCCGAAAAGTTCTGGAGGCCATCCAGAAGGAAAGATGCACAGCGATCTACGGGTCTCCCAGCGCTTTCATCGCCATGATGGAAGACCCGCAATATCGAACCTTTCATCTCAAATCGCTCCGAACTGGAATTATGGGAGGGGCCCAGTGTCCTATGGAGGTGATGAAGAGGGTCGTCGAGGAGATGGGAGCCAGAGAGATCGTCATCGGTTACGGACTGACCGAGTCCTCTTCATGGATTACGGAGACAAGGCCTGATGACCCATTGGAATTGCGCGTCTCGACCGTTGGGAGACCTCTCCCCAATATTGAGGTGAAGATGGTTGATCCTGGGACAGGAGAGGAAGTTCCAGTGGGGGCAGCAGGAGAACTCTGTGCCCGGGGATTGAATATGAAGGGTTACTACAAAATGCCCGCAGCTACGGAGAAGGCTATTGATAGAGAGGGTTGGCTCCATT
>MGQQ01000148.1:11020-12080 GCA_001798855.1 Deltaproteobacteria bacterium RBG_16_49_23
ACCAGAGGAGGGGAGACGATTTATCCGACAGAGATTGAGGAGGTTCTTTTCAGCCATCCCGGGGTTAGTAATGTTCAGATCTTCGGGGTTCCGGATAAGGCATTGGGAGAAGAGATAGCCGCCTGGATTAAGCTGGAGGAGGGAGCTTCTGTCACCGAAGAGGAGATTCTGAAATATTCCAAAGAAAAACTTCCGGATTCCCACCTGCCCCGATATATCAAATTTGTCAAAGAGTATCCAATGACTCCCCTAGGAAAAGTCCAGAAGTTCAAGATGAGAGAAATTGCCACAAAGGAGTTGGGGTTGGAATAAAGCCTTAATGTAGTTATTTGGTAGAGAATTTAGATATAATGTCATTCCGGACTTGATCCGGAATCCAGTTTTTTCAATCTGGATTCCCACTTTCGGGAATGACAACCCTCAAAATCAATGTAAAAAATTGTTAAATTCACTACATTAGGGAGTTTTCTTGCCAAGCTCCACCCTTTCAATTCCATGGATGCGGTTGAAGTGTTGATCAAAGGAATAGATGGTCGGAATTCTCTTTACCAAGGCGGAAGTTGCTAAGAGGGCGTCAGCGAAATCCAGATTCTTTTCGCAATAAAGATTTAATGCTTCTAATAGCAGGTCTAAACTTTCCACTTCGAGTCCTTCACAGGATAAGAATTGTGTCATCGTTTCAGCAATCTTCTCTTTAGGGTATTCATAAAACGATTCCAACACCCAGACGACCTCTGCCGCTGTGATTGGGATGATCAGCAATGAAATCTTACCATGTTTGGCCTCCTCAAAAATCTTCAGAGCCGCATCAGCCATTGACGGAGGATCCTTAGTTAAAAAACGGAGGATTATATTTGCATCGACAAAAGCTTGTTTCATTTTGTCTCCTTTTCAAGAAGATGTTTTGATAACTTGCGGTGAACCTCCTTTCGAACGGATTCCATCCCCGGAAAGGGCCGGGTTGCCGGGAGAATCCCGTAAAAATCTTTCAAAGATTTTTTCTTGAGGGGTTTCAGAATGGCCCGGTCTTTTTCTACCATGAAGATGACGGAATCTCCTT